>JBBSBG010000011.1:0-20930 GCA_038251495.1 Cytophagales bacterium | reverse complement strand
TTTCTGTTAATGACTTTGGTTTTGATTGTAATTTTCAAATTCCATTCTTATTTCAATCTTAATTCTCGATATAGATTATTGGGTGATGCAGTCTTTTTTATTCCCTTGGCCGGAATTTTTCTATGAAAAAACATATAGCAAAAGGCTTTGATCGACTAGCGCCAATTTATGATTTCTTAGCGCTGCTATTTATTGGTAAGGGAATTCGTAGCGCTCAAGTCCATTTTCTAAATCACCTTACGGGAAAAGAAAAGCTATTGATCTTGGGTGGCGGCACGGGCTGGATTCTGCCACATATAGTTAAAATAAATCCTACTCTTAAAATTGATTATATCGAGCTGTCGCCAAAAATGATTCTAAAAGCTCAGCAATCATTAAAGAATTCGCAAAACGTTAGATTTATTATCGGAACGGAAGAAGATATTCCCCATCAGGAGTATAATTGCGTACTCACTAATTTTTATCTCGATTTATTTATGGATTCTAAACTCAACAACGTGATTAAAAAAATCAAAAAATCGTTGTTGCCTAATGCTCATTGGATTGCAACCGACTTCATTTCTGAACGCAGTTGGCATAAGGCACTGCTGTGGATCATGTATCGATTTTTCCGAGTTACCACAGGCTTAAAAACTTTATCGCTTCCCCAATGGCAAAATTTAATTATTCAAGCGGGTGGCAAATTAGTTAGACTTAAACTATTTAGCCGCGGATTCATTAAAGCAACAGTTTATCAATTTTAGAGTTGGATTAAAATCACATATTCAATTGGTCGATCTATATTGCTACTCAAATCAAGAATATGACTAAGGTTTATCTATTTGGAATTTTATTTGCGTGGGCAATGTCTTGCGAAAATTCACAACCTAATTCAGATATTGGGCCACCCGTAATGCCCGATCGGGTTTTGAATGCTGCATTCTTAATTGTGGATGGAGTTTATAATTCTGAATTGGTAGCTCCCATGGATGTTTTGCAGCATACCGTATTCCATGACGCAAACGGCATAAAGGTATTTACGGTGGCTCCTTCTAGAGAGGCCATTACTACATTTGAGGGTTTGCGCATTTTGCCCGACTATTCTTACGCAACTGATTCACTTCCAACTATTGATATTTTAATTGTTCCCAGTGCAAAGAACAGCATGTCAACCGATTTGGATAATTTAAAGTTAATAAACTTTGTTTCTACCAGCGGTAGACAAGCTTTATATGTTATGTCACTTTGTGATGGAGCCTTTGTGTTAGCAAAAGCTGGGTTGCTGGATACGTATCATTGCACAACTTTCCCTGCCGATATACAAAGGTTTAAGGAGACTTTTCCAAAGCTTAGTGTACACGAAGATGTTAGTTTTGTTCATGATACCCGCATGATTACTTCTGCAGGTGGCGCAAAGTCTTACGACCCAGCTCTTTATCTGGTTGAGTTACTTTATGGAAATAAAGCCGCTAAGGAAATTGCTAAGGGTCTTGTGATTGATTGGAACCTTGGGGAAGTTAAACATAAGCGAATCCAGTAACTTTTATTTCTATTAGTTATAGAAACTTACTTTACTCTTACTTGCACGACTTCTATTGACAAAAAGTCTTTATCTTGAACCTTTTGTTAAAACAAAATGGATACGGGAAGGCGGTCACAAACTCTGGGAATTCAAGAAATAATCGACAACCTGCCAGTGGTTGTTTTTGAGTACACAGTATACCCAGATGGTTCGAGAGATTTTACATACTTAAGTGCTTCCTGCGAAAAAATTTTAGGGATTAGGCGCGAGAAACTCTTGGGTGGAGCCTACCCCATGAAGCTTTTTATTCATCAAGAGGATTGGGAGGAGTTTGAGCTGTTGGTTGAACAAGCCATTCAAGAAATAATGCCTATTAAATGGGAAGGTCGAATTTTTGTTTCCGATTCAGAAATTAAATGGATTGAAGCTTCATGCGAACCACAGAAATTAGCTGACGGCAGAATAGCGTGGAGTGGAGTTATTAGTGATATCCGCAATCGAAAGGAATTAGAAACCAATAAGCGGGAGGCAGATATACGCTATCGAAAGTCTCAAAGTCTTTTCTCGGAATTATTCAACAGTGCGCCCTTTGCCATTGTTTTATTGGATAAGGCAGGGAATGTGGAACAGGTAAACCGGGGCTTTGAGCTCTTGTTTGGCTACACAATTACTGAGCTACGAGGCAAAAGTTTAAATCATTTTATTGTTCCACAGGAATTGGAATCAGAAGGAAATGATTTGAACTCGCTCACATTGTCCGAACAAATAATAAGAATTGAAACTACCCGCCTGCGAAGAGATGATGAGACCGTATCAGTAATAATTTACGGAGTACCGGTACATCAGGAAGATAAAACCATTGGAATTTTTGGAGTGTATGTGGATATCACCGATCAGAAGAGAGTGGAGGAAGAACTTAAGATAAGAAATTCTGAACTTGATAATTTTGTTTACAAGGTCTCGCACGATTTACGTGCTCCCTTGTCGTCAGTACTTGGGCTGGTTCATCTGGCGCAGATGCCAGGCAATGATGATAATCCGGCTGAATATTTGAAAATCATTGGGGACAAAGTTGGGCAGCTTGATCATTTTATTACGGACGTATTGAGTCATTCCAAAAATTTGAAACTCGATGTAAAAAATGATGTGATTGATTTTAACAGCATTATCGATAGAACATTTAAAGATCTTGGATATATGCGCGGAGCTGATCAGGTAAGGTGCGAAGTTGTTATTCAAGGCGGTGAATTTTGTAGTGATCCCTGGCGGATTGGTGAAATTTTCAGAAATCTTATCTCCAATGCAATTAAATATAGAAAGTTAAATGGTGTATCTTGTGAAGTGTCAATTCAAATTGCTATAGATGAAAAACAAGCAAGCATACAATTTAAGGATAATGGAATTGGTATCAGCACTGAAAATATGAATAGGATATTCGAAATGTTTTACCGTGCCAGCGAACAATCCGAAGGATCGGGTCTTGGGCTATATATTGTAAAAAATGCAGTCGAAAAATTAAATGGACAGTTAACTGTAGACAGTTTGCCTGGCGAAGGTACCGCCTTTGAGATAACTCTTCCAAACAAAGTGACTGACCATCGTTAATTTTTTCTCGTCTGTCATGAAAGTAAAAGAAGTAATAACGGAGCATGATAAGAAGGAATTCCTACAACTTCCAATCAGGTTATACCATAATTCAAAAAAATGGATTCGTCCTTTGGATGTAGATGTTGAGGGAGTTTTCGATACGGTAAAGAATAAAACATTTCATCATGGCGAATGCATACGCTGGCTGTTAGTAAACGATGCGGGTGAAACCATCGGCAGGGTAGCAGCCTTTATCAATCAAAAAATAGTAAACAAAGGAAATGATCAGCCAACGGGTGGTATGGGTTTTTTCGAATGCATTGATGATAGGCAGGCAGCTTTTATTTTATTTGATCTATGTAAACAATGGTTGCAGGAGCGTGGCATGGAAGCGATGGATGGCCCGATCAATTTTGGAAACCGCGACCGCTGGTGGGGATTATTGTTGGAAGGATTTGATCTCGAACCGAATTATCAGTGCAATTATAACTTCCCTTGCTATCAAATTTTTTTTGAAGAATATGGATTTCAGGTCTATTTTTATCAACTAACCTTTGGTCGCCCCGTTATGGGCCCAATTGATGATCGATTATATAAAAAGGCTGCCCTGATAGAAAAGAATCCTGATTATCATTTTTCTTATCTTAAGAAATCGGAATGGGATACACTGCCCGATAAAATTCGGCAAGTATATAATAGCGCCTGGGCCAAGCGTGGTGAAATTCCTGAGCTTACGGAACTACAGGCAAAACATCTGATAAAACAGATGAAGCCCATTATGGATGAAAAACTTCTTTGGTTTGGTTACTATAAAAATGAACCAATTGCATTCTTTATTTCACTGCCGGAAGTAAATCAGATATTTAAGTATGTGAACGGTAAAATGAATTGGGTTGGTAAAATTAAATTTGTGTGGCATACCTTAATGCGAACTAATCGAAAGGCATTTGGAATTTTATTTGGATTGGTTCCGGAGCATCAAGGCAAAGGAGTAGATGGAGCCATTATTGAAAGTTTTCGAAAACTGGCCCAGATTAAAGGATTTGCTTATAAGGAATATGAAATGAACTGGATTGGAGATTTTAATCCAAAAATGATACGGGTTGTTGAACAAATTAATGCACCTGTTGTAAAGCGTCATGCAACCTATCGTAAGTTGTTTGATGAAACCAAGCCATTCAAACGAATGCCTATTATTAGTTGAGTATGCAAGCGGAAGAAGAGGAAACCCAATCTGGATTTTTAGTTCGTAACCTGCTACGGGGGCTTGCTTTCTTTGTTGTTATTGTTGTTGTTTTTTATCTTATGGAAGGCTACATCCAGGATAATTTCCAGTCTCACATTGATGATATACGATCTAATCCTGGTCTTCTATATGGCACCTACACACTTTCTGAAATAGTATTTGGTATTATACCGCCCGAACTTTTCATGATGATTTGGATACTGGATAAAATTGATGTGGCTGGTTTTGTTGTCAACCTATCTATACTGGCAGCTATTTCGTATGGTGCCGGAGTGCTGGGATATTTTATTGGGAAGAATTTTTCCAAAACCCCCTTTTTCCAAAACCGCATTCGCGAAAAGTATTTGAAGCAATATGAAAAGAACTTAAAAAAATTTGGCGGCTTCATGGTTTTCGTTGGAGCCGTTACACCAATTCCATTTTCTGCTACGTGCATGTTGGCGGGCTCTGTCAACATGCGTCTTAAGTATTTTTTACTTATCTGCCTTTCGCGTGTTCTGCGATTTGCTGTATACGGTTGGATGGTTTGGAGCGCGCCTAATTTGTTTAATTAGGTTTTAAAATCAGTTTTTCGCTGGCCGATTGATTCACTTTTTCTTTGCTGAAGTAAACCGGAAAGTGCTTATCATTCGCCCAAATCTCAAAGAGATTTTTATAAAATGGGCTTGCCGGATTTCCACTTTGGCCTGGCGAATTGATAAATAAAGTTTTATCCCAATCTGAAACATCAGCCACCATTTTAAAGGTAGCACCATGACTTTGGTTGTCGCTGTTACTGGTTACGCCAGGTGTTGAGCCATTGCCTCCGCGTGGTAGTAAGCCGGTTTCTAAAATAGCTCGAATAGAATCATTAACTACATTGCTTAGCGGATGCTTAATCAACACATGATGATAAGCCGTTTGTCCATATTGCCAATGCGTAATATCGTCCCCTAATTTTTTGTGAAGGTTAGTGATGGCTTCATCTAAGCAACTTAGTAGAAAAGCATCCCGACCTTTCAGTTTAACCTCGTTGGTTTTAATCCAATCCAATGCACGGTTTATTGAAACGGATTTAATTATGCCTTGCACTTTTTCAGCGACATAGATTTTATGAAGGCGATCTAAGATCACCTTTTCCCAGGCAGCATACACACCCGCTTCAACTGAATTTTTGTCCATCACGAAATCCCAATTCAAAAGCAATGACTTAATTTTTTGTGTTTCTGCCACATTAGGTTTTATTGCTTTTAGATACGACACAAATTGCCGCGCTGGTAGCGATAAATAATCAGCTTGCAACTTTCTCAGTTCTTCTTGTGAGAATTTTTCTTTGCTTGTAAGCACTTCTGTTATACGATTGGCTCTACTACTATCCGACCATTCCCACCCAACTGCATTTCTATATGGATAATCAGGTGCTACTAAATTTTCATTAGCGGTAACCCAAAAACCTTTTTCAGGATTGAATACATTAGGCAAGGATTTAATTGGTAGAAATCCATCCCATTCGTATCGGCCATCCCCGGGCACGGGCACAAGGCCACTCCAGTTTTTTCGTATAGGTGCAATACCTACTACTTGCCAACCGATGTTTCCTTTTTTATCAGCCCAAATCATATTTTCTCCCGGTAGGTGACTGAATGAACAGGCTTCACGAAATTCTTCCCACGTGGTTGCGCCATTCATTCGCAAGCTTGCCATATAAGGCGCACCGCCTGGTTGCAACCAACCACAACGAATTGCATAAGCCTTTTTTCTTTTTGCATCTACAAACGTAACGGGCCCATGCCGTGTGTACTTATGTTCAACAATTACATCGGCCGATTTTTTTACGTGAATTGTATCCGCAATAATTTTCATATCCTCCCAATCGTTATTGTATTTATACTGGTTAAGATTATTAGGATTTAATTCATACACCATGATGTCTTCACCATCAATACCAAATATGGTAAGTCCCCAGGCGCCAAAATCGTTATGGCCAATTGAAACACCTGGTATGGTTGGCTCACCACCACCTACTACATTCCATCCGGGCGCATTTAAATGAACCATGTATCGAAGCGAGGGCAAAGCCAGCGCACGATGCGGATCGTTTGCTAACATTGGCAAACCACTTTCTGATTTTGCTCCGCTAATTATCCAGTTGTTACTTCCTATTGATTTTTGTTCACGCGAATTCATTTCTTCATACGCCAGTTGATCTTGTAGCAGCAACTGTTGATATTTATTTTGATCGGTGTTTGAATAAGCAAGTAAGTCTTCGGGTTGAAATGCAATGGGTTTGCGGAAGGCATCATAGAGTTCGGCAATAGGTTCTGCTAACCCGGTAGCATCAATAACCGGATCAAGGGTTATGTCGGGTTCGCCCGGTTCAAAGACTTTAATCTTCTTTACTTCTTCCGCGCCCAGCAAGGCCACAGCTCTTCCAATTTGAAGTTCGGATGGAAGATTACCTAGCAGTCCTTGATGCCGCGATACAACTAACTCCGGTGTCCATCGACCAGCGGTAATTCCAAGCAAGCCAAATTCCATCGTTAATAGTGAAGGATCTTTTTCGGTTTCAGCCACGTACGCATTAATACCTTCGGTGAAGGCATTGATGATAGCAACCCCGCGTGGGTGATAATGATTGAATTCTTTGTTGAGATCGCCCCGGTATTTAAACAATCGAACTCCGATATCTCGTTTTAATTCGCGTTTCCCTAAAATTTCAGAAACGGTTCCGCTGGCTTGTCTGCGCCAGATTTCAAATTGAAAGAGGCGGTCTTTAGCGGCACTGTAGCCTTGTGCAAAAAAAAGGTCGTGTTCATTTTGTGCATAGATGTGGTTAACGCCATATTCGTCACGAATAATCTCGACTGGTTTTTCTAATCCGGCAACGGAGAGTTCATTTTTTGGGTCTGATGAAGTGCAGCTGATTAATAGTGCGAACAAAAGAGGGATAATATTTTTCATAGTTCAAGGTTGATCCCTAAACTACATTAACATGTTGTTAATTGAAAAGAGAAGTGTGATGAGTGGAGTTATTTTGCTGATACTCTTTTGAATTCACTTAAAACATGTAAATAAATTTCATCTTCGTTAGTATACTTAATCCTTGCTATATATAGCGCCTTTTCGAGTTCCTTTACGGATGCTTTAATTTGATTTGATTTTTCGAGGGCTTTAGCATAATGCAATTGATTGTTTAGATAATCCGTGTGCCATACATGAATTTGAGATAGAAGATAGCTATAATGTTCATTGTAAATACTAAGGCATAGGTTAGGATCTTGATTGTCGTCAAGGATGAAATTTGCCAGATCAATCCAAAAAGAAGAGACATATAGCGACTCTGATCCATAGAATTCCGAAGCACACGCTATTAGTTTTTCGAGGTATGTCTCTGTAATCAAATCAGACTTATTATGTTTGAGCATTTGATAGTTATCAAATAAATAGGAATCACAAATTTGATTGAATTCATAGAATAGTTTCTCATTGGTGATTGCTACAAAGGACTTGGTAGCCCGTACTAATTTTTGATTGCTAGTCTCTTTGGGACTCCATTTAGTAAACTGGCGTAGTTTCTTTTTATATGTAGGGTCGTTACTGAAATATAGAAACTGAAGATATTTGTATTTAACAAGAAACTCCTCTTGCCGATTAACTGTTTTAACTTTAGTGTTTTCCAAAGCAAGGCTTTTCTCAAGAGGATCATTTTCTCTAAAAATTAATCCGTTTAAAACCCACATATTGTAAAGGTCTATTGTGGTAAGTAGCTTTAAATAAGAATTCTTCTGAATGAAGATGCTTATTGAAGACAGGGAATCAGATTTGTTATAATCTCCACGTAATAAACTTAATCGCCTATAAAGATTTATGAAGCGAATATCTTGCTCGGCATTCATTTGATTGGCTTGAGCAATTTTATTTGCAGAATCTAATAATAATTTTGCCTCTGTCGCATTTCCCCTTTCAATCTTCGATACTATCTTAATAAGCAATTTAGTCTGTTGCTGATAAGGTTGCTCATTAATGGCTAAAGAATTATCTACTAACGATTCCGATTTATCGAAATAGAATTCGGCAAGTAATAATTCAGCGGCAAGGGATTGGCAATCAATCAAACTCTCTTTATCACAGGATTCAATAAATTCTTGAATAGATGCTTCTGAATTTCCTGTAGTATTTGTCAGCTTATAAAGTATGCTTTTTGAACTAGCAGAAAGTTTATCATTGTATTGTTTGTTCTCCAAAGTCAGAAATTGTGCATTGGAACTGAAAGCCATGAGGATAAGAATAAGTACCTCTATAGGATTTGAATTGAGCCTGTTGGTTATCATTTTCGAATGAATGATTATCACTTATTTAGCGACACCAACGCATCAGAAATATCTTCAGCCAATGCTAACGGGCAATAGAAGTTAACGAAAGTGCACCGGCTGCACCAAGTGATTTTCGAAAAAATGAACTGCGGGTAGTCATAACGAAATAGATTTAGGAAAATGAATGTAGGAGTTTGATTCCTTAATTCATAGGAGATTTATAAAGATGGTAGAATCTTTTTAAAACATCCGTAATCAATTCACCCGATCCAGCATCCTCAACTTAGTAGCCTTCCAGGCAGTGATAGCCACAACGGCTAGCGTCATGCACCCACCAAAAATTACAGACGGTACAACACCTATCAGTTTAGCCGCAACGCCTGATTCCAGCATTCCAATTTCGTTTGATGAGCCAACGAAAATACTATTCACTGCCGATACTCGCCCCTTCATATTTTCAGGCGTGAGTGTGTGAATTAATGTGCCTCGCACAATCACTCCCACACAATCAAACATCCCGCTAAGGATAAGCAACCCAATCGACAACCAAAAACTGGTTGAAAGACTAAACCCAATCATGCATAATCCGAAGCCGGCAATACACCAAAGTAATTTTTTGCCGATGTTCTTTTTAATAGGATTGTGTGTGATGTAAACAGCCGTAAACAATGCGCCAATGGCTGGTGCTGAACGCAAAAAGCCAAGGCCGATTTCACCCACGTGAAGAATCTCTGCAGCAAAGATTGGTAGCAATGCTACGGCTCCTCCAAATAATACGGCAAATAAATCGAGTGAGATCGCGCTTAAAATAATTTGATTGTTGAATACGAATTTTATTCCTGCTTTAATTTTTTCAACCATTCCCTGCTCTTCACTTGGCGGAGGTAAGGGTTTGTTTGGAATTGAAAAGTAACAACCAAACGCAACGAATACTAACACAACATCGATGGAATAGGCAGCGGTAATTCCGAAAAATCCATAAACAAGTCCACCAATCATTGGCCCACACACTGCAGCGCCTTCCCAGGTTGTACTGTTCCAGGTGATTGCGTTTTGATAAAGGGAACGATCAATGAGTTGCGGCATGAATGAAAAGTTTGCGGGCGAAAGAAACCCACGTGCAATGCCCGTAACAAAAATTACTGCGTAGATTGGAAGCGCTGTGTTTTGTAAAATGAAACTTCCCAAGTTGGTAGTAAAATAAAATAGTGCAACAGAACAGCACGCTAATAATGAAACACAGGCTAAAATAATTTTTTTACGTTCGACTATATCAGCCAGGTGGCCGGCATAAAGTGAAACGGTAATAGCAGGAATGGCTTCAGCTAAACCAATAAGACCAAGTGCAAGCGGATCTTTTGTGAGTTCGTAAATTTGCCAACCCACCACCACCCCTTGAATTTGAATGGCAAGTGTAATAGATAGTCGGGATAGAATAAACAACCTGAAATCGCGAATGCGCATGGCTGCATAGGGATCGGGTCTAATCATGGTGTTTGTTTACCGCAATGGCGCAAAGGATAAATATAGAAGGAACAAAATAATTTTTTCGATTCTAACTTCGTGAACCTCGTGTAATTTCTTTGTGTCCTCAGTGGTTAATTTTTTATCATTAAATAATTCCATCGATCGCTTCAATGGCCTTCGCTTGTCTTGTGTTCCAGTCGCCACCAATTTCAGCAAACGGAACTCCAGAGCAAATCACTTCATTTTTATAGACCTGCCAAAAATGTTCACGCTTATCCGGATGCTCGCGCTGTGGGTCTTGTACCCAGGGCACATCAATGTAGCAGAGCAGATATAAATCATACTTTCGCGTACTTATCAATCGCAGAATTTCTTCACTGCATGAACCATACTTGGATTCACTCCAGATTTTTATTGTAATCAGATTTGTATCGCAGATCATGATTTTATTCGCATCACTTAGCCATTCATCTTCCAAACGTATTTGTCCGTGCGAGATTTTAATTAAATCATTATCTTGATATGGCCTTCCGAGTTTATCGAGGTAGGCACGAGCATACTCAGGCACCCAACAGGTTTTGTAATGCGAAGCTAAAAAAGCGGATAACTCGGATTTACCAGTACACTCGGGCCCAATAACGCATACTTTCTTTATCTGCGGCAAGGTCTCATTAGAAATAAACATCGACTTACTTTTTTGCCAAATTAACCATTTATACGCTAATAGCCGGGTTAAAAGTGGTGCTTGGTTTCGTCAATCGACTTGGTATAATTATCTTTCGCTCAAATCTGGAAACACGTGAAGCGTAGAAAAGCATTAAAAAACTTAGGAGTAGGTCTTTCAGCGGGCTTGTGGATGCCGGGGTTATTGACTTCTTGTAAAAAAGATGATCCAATTCCTGAGGTTCAGTACGATGGCACTGTAATTATCATTGGCGCAGGTGCAGCAGGTTTATATGCAGCGGATATCCTTCATTCAAAAGGAGTAAAAGTAATTGTGTTAGAAGCAAGCAATCAGTTAGGCGGTCGCGTACGTTCTTTGCGTAATCAAAAAGAAATTGTAGTGCAAACAACAGCGGATTTCCCTGTTGAGCTGGGCGCTGAAATTGGTTATGGAACGGATTCTGCTTTTGGTAATATTATTAAAAACTATTCCCTTACCAAAATAGAATTAGCCTCACAATCTGTAGAACAATTTATTTTAGATAGTCAGGCAAAATCAGGAACAGACTGGAGTGGCGATGCTGACTTTAATGCAGTAAAAAGTTTTGTAAACGGATTGCCTACCTATGCGGGTGGTGATATATCGATGAAACAAGCAGCGGGTGTAAGTGCCCGCGCGGATGCCTTATTAAATTCAATGACTGGAAATTATTATGGTTCATCAAGCGATTTGGTAGGAGCAAAAGGTATAGCAGAAGCATTGAATTTGAGAGAACACGATAATCAAGCCTATATAATAAAGACAAATCCACTTCAGGATATTCTGGTTTCGCGGTTTAGTCAAATTGTGACTAAAGTGCAGTTGAATGTAGTAGTTAAATCCATCAACTATTCGGGCGATACAATAATTGTTACTGATAAAGACGGTAATCAATTTGAAGGAGGCAAGGTAATAGTTACTACCTCACTGGGTGTTTTAAAAAGTGGGGCTGTAGCGTTTAGTCCGGGATTGCCGGCTGCTAAAACTACTTCTATGAATAAACTGGGGATGGATCATTCCATTCGAGTTGTTATTGATTTCAAAAAGAATTTTTGGGGCAATAATTCCGGATATATTTGGGGGGGCACACAAGGACCATCTTACTTAAACATCGGTGTTACCAGAAGCGATCTGCCTAATACGCTTTCTTTAACGGTAAATGGTCCTAAGGCACAAGCACTTTCTGCTCAAGGCGAAGGCATGATCGATACTATACTAGCCGAACTTGATGCGATTTATAATGGACAGGCCACTCAGTTTATTCGCAAAGTTTTAAATGATGGCACCGAAGGGCCACGTGTTTGGTTCTTAGCCGATTGGGGTAAAGATGAATTTTTTAAAGGCGGATTTTCGTATCCGAAGCCGGGCGCTTCAAATGAAGATCGTGCAAGCCTTGGAGCGCCACTTAATAACAAAGTTTTTTTTGCCGGAGAGGCAACGGACATAAAAGGCGATGCCGGAACTATTAATGGGGCGTTAAATTCTGCCGAGCGCGCTGTTGAGGAATTAGTGAACTCAATTATAAATCCTTAGTTTGTCTCAAAGTTTAAATTACGAACACCGGCAGCCCAATACATCATAGCTTTCAATTTTTCGTAATCGGCTTTTAATTTTAATAGTTTTGTTTGTGATTGAATCAATTTCTCCTGCTGCACATTAATTTTAAATAAGTCACTCTCGCCATTTTCCAGATTAATCAACTCAGCACCCAGTAAAAGGTTATAATTTAATGCAACATCATTTTGCTGTTGCAAAATTCCGTTGGTGTTTATCAATTGATTATAAACCATATTTAGCTCATTAATAATTTCACGCTCGGCTTGGGTTCGTTCATAACCGATACCCCTAATCCTAATTTTAGTTTGAGCCAATCTGGCGCGTTCTTTTCTGATTAAAATTGGCATAGCAAAATCAAGCCCGAATTTGTAGTCGTTTAAAAAGGTGAAGGACTGAAAGTCGCCACCGGGTCCAATAGGTTGATTCAAAAAATTGTAATTTAAGTCAAGCCGGGGCTTTAGATATTCCGTTGCTAATTTTCGATCTACTTCAAGTTGATCACGTTTAACTTCTAATTTGATAAGTTCGGGATGATTTTGTCTGGCCAGATAAATTAATTCTTCTAAGGTGGCTGCTGAAAGCAAGTCGCCATCGGCTTGAACTAAAACAGGTGCCACCGAATTCGAAAGCTGAAGAGGTTTACCTTCGGCATCCCACAAATAATTAGAAATTTTTATTCCACTGTTGGTAAAATCAAGAAAGGCTTCTTGTTGCTCAACCAATCTTTGTTGCAAAGTAATTTTTGCCTGCACGGTATCAATAACCGAAGCCTCACCGAAGGATGCATTCAACTTCACCCGCCTAAAGATTTCCTGAGCAATACCTGTATTCTTATTCAGCAAGCGGTAATTGTAATAGGCGTAATACCATTGCCAATATTCTTTGGCGGCCTCTAAAAGAATTTTATTAATTAGTCTGATTTGTTCAGCATCATTTAGTTCCACAAATAATTTTGCTTGTTGCAGGGCTGCTCTGCGATCGTCAGTAAAAAGGCCGCGACCAAGCGGTAGCGATATACCGGTAAATAATTGTCTGTTATTGTCCGCACCAGGTAGGGCACTTTCTGAATCGAGAAATGTGCCGGTGTTCCTTTCGATGCCAATTTTAGGATCGATCGGAAACCAGATTGGAATGGTGAACGAGGTTATCCATTTATTGTAGTACACTGTATTGTCAAATTCTTTTAAGTTTAACCTGGATTCCAATTTGGGATCAAAGGCTCCGCGTGCCAACCGCACTTCTTGTTGTGCCATTTCGCCAAGCAAGCGGGTCTGCTTTACTATAGGGTGATACTCCAACATGGAAGCATACAAATTTTCAATGCTAAACGTGGTTACCGTATCGGGCAAAATAAAGAGCGAATCAAGTGCGCCTTGCGCTTGCGCTCCTTGAAATCGTATGACGAGTAGAAATATAATCACTGTGTTTCTCACGCTCATTTTGTTGCGGTTGAAACATCGGTCGCTTCTCCTTTAGTAGGCTCTACATCAAGCGGTTCTTCATATAAACTTGGTGGGAATCCATTTAGTTGACGCCAGATTTCGTACCAGACTGGTACGTCATCTAACATAACCCAACTTTGCGTACCCGATCCATTTCGAATTTGCTTTGGCCATTTCTGATCGTCTTTATCAGGAATAACCAAAATTCTAAACTCACCCGGTTTTGAGTTTACATAGTCAATGACCTTTACAAGGCCGCCAAAGGAACCAACGGAAACACTAGGCCAGCCACTAAATTGAAGTGCAGGAAATCCATCAAACTCAATACGCACTTTTCTACCCAGGCTAATAAGGGGAACATCCATCGCCTTTACGTGCATTTCCACCGCTACATCGTTTGAGTCGGGCATGATGGTGCACACAGGTTCGCCTTCTTTAATTGTTTCGCCAATACCAGCTTGGGTTGCTTTTACTACAAAGCCAGCCTGAGGTGCCAGAATAAAGTACTGCTGGCTGCGAATTTCCATGTTGGTAAATTCATTTCGCAGGTTTGCTATTTCAGCTTGGGTTTCAAATTGCTCGGACAGTGTATTATTTAAATCCGATTCGGCTTTATTGATCTTATCAAGATACTCGGCTTGCACACGCTCTATTTCAATTTCGGCATTTACAAAATCTGCCTCTGCACCTTGATATTTATAGTCGAAATCCTGAAACTTTGTCAACGGGATGTTGCCGGCTTCAAATAGCTTTTTGTTTCGTTCATATTGATTCTTAGCGTTGGCAAACCGAACCCGTTCGGCTTCTAATTGGGCTCGTGCCTGATTAGTTTTTGTTCGCATGCCATTCTCTAAAGCTACTACCTGGCGCCTTAGTGCTTGCGCCTTCATATCTTTTGAGTTTAAGCTATTCTCTTTTGAGTCAATCACTTGGCGTAAGCGAACTAAAAACTGCGGGTCGAAATATTTTTCCTTTACCTCACTTATAATAGCAATTGTGTCACCTTTCTCTACAAATTGCCCTTCACTCACTTTCCACTTTTGAATTCTCCCGGCAATTATCGTTTCAATTGTCTGAGGTCGGTTCCTTGGCGATAGGGCAGTCACTTTTCCTTTTCCACGAATATTTTGTTGCCATGGTAAAAATAAAACGATCAAGAAAATTATACCCATGCCCAGCAGCCAGCGTGCCAATATCTTGCCGGCCATGGGTGTATCCAGCGAACGTAATGAATAGAGCCGATCTTGCGGCATCATTTTTTCGACTGACTTTGATGAAATTTTCAACATACTTTAGTCGATAAAATCTTTTAGTAATTCTTTTTTAATCAATTCTTCCATGGTACCCTGGTGGCTAATACTGCCGTTAGCCATTACAATAACTCGATCGCACACGCTCATGATCATCGGATCTTTGGAAACAATAATGACCGTAACGAGCCTATCGGCATTAATGATATTGCCGAGCAGCGCCATTTTATCTGATTTTCCGAGCATGCTGAAAAAATCATTTAAAACTAACAGCTTTGGTTTTTTTGCTAAGCATCTCGCCAGTATAAGTTTATAGATAACTGTTTTTGTCAAACCTTTTCCAGCGCTTAACATGTGAGTTTCTAACCCTTGGGGAAGCGACTGGACATAATCGGTAAGACCAACCCGATCTAATGCCTCGATGGCATCGTGCGCAGTAGTAGACGTTTTTCCAAGTGTTATGTTTTCGAGCAGTGTACCATCAAAAATATCCTCTGAAGAAATATTTTTTGCAACCTGATCGCGCAGGTGGGTGGTGTCGAGGTCGCGCAGAGAATAGTTATTGATTGCTACTACCCCTTCATAATTGGTGTATAAACCGGTAATTATATTAGTTAGGGTTGTTTTACCTGAGTTGCCAACCCCGGTAATGCAAATAACTTCACCGGCTTTAATATCCAAGTCAATTCCTTTTAGCGCCTGATATCCGGAATTAGGATAGCTATATTTCAGATCTTTTGTGCGTATCTGAAACCCACCGTTAGCTACCGCTGGAAAATCCAAACCACCTACTTTTTCGATTGGCAAATCAGTTACATGGGCAACCTTATCAACAGCGGTTAATAAATCATAGACTACATCCATGTACATAATAATTTTCTCAACCGCATTTAAGATTAAGATGATCACGATTTCGGAAGCCACAAACTGGCCAAGGGTAATCTGCCTGTCCACTACCAACAGTGTGCCCATAATCAAGAGGCCACCAGTAATCAATGCTTTAAATAGCACGATAAACGAAAACTGTGTGACTAAAACACGAAAATGAACTTTTCGGTTCTTTAAATAATTATTCACGTTGTAATCAGTTTTCTTTATTGGCAAATCGGTACTACCAGCCAGTTTAAACGACTGTAACGCCCGAGCCAACTCTTCCAGCCATTGGGCAACTTTATATTTGTACTTAGATTCTTCAATTGAAGAGCTTAGCCCGCGCGGACCAGTGAGGTAGAATATAAGCGTGAGTGTTGTTAACAGAATCAATCCGAAGAAAACAAAAAACGGATGATAGAGGGAAATGAGAAGCAAACCAAATAGAATTTGAATGACCGCTGATGAAAGATCAATTAACAATTTGGGCAATCCTTTTTGAATGGTGATTACATCAAAAAATCGATTTATTAATTCGGGTGCATAATTTTGTTGAATAGATTCCATTTTTATTCTTGGAATACGAAAAGCAAATTCGAGCGAAGCCTTGGTGAATATTCTTCGTTGCAGAAATTCCACTAAACTAATTTGCACTACTTGAAGCCCACCACTTAGCAGAACCGCTATAATTACCAGCGAGATTAGTAAATAGACGGAGCTAAAAAAAACTCCGCCCGAAATTAATTCAACGGTGGTTTGAATGCCGAGCGGTACAACTAAGCTAATCAATCCAATAAGAATGGCGTAAAAAAAGATGTAGAGAATTTCTTTCTTTTCGGTACCAAGAAGTTTGAATAGTCGCTTAACCGGACTCGGGTGCTCACCTTCATTCATCTCCATGCTTATAGGACTCTCGTAAGCAAAAATTGCAAAGAAGGCAATCTCGCCATTTGCGTTCGTTACTAGCGGTAGATCATCTAACGCATTGATTTGTGTAGTCGAATCGCCATTCTGACCAATATGGATAACAGAAAATTTATTCCGCCCCTGCGGGATTAACAGTACAGGCTTGATTTGATTTTCTTTTTCAAAAGCAAGGATCGGAGCCTTTTGATCGGATATAAATTCATTTAATATTTCTCTATCCAAGTGATATTCCATAAAAAGAATCCGGATTTTATTTCCGGCTTCTACCAGGTCGCGCTTAAACTCAGTTAAATCATCTTCGCCATACACACGTTGATTGGCTTCAACATGATGTAAATCACCCGTGGAATATTCGTGTTTTAGTGCGAAGGCAACTTCGCGCAAGCAGCGTACGATTTGATCGTTATTTAGCATACCTAGTTATTGATTTTTATGAATAACATTTTCAGCCAAGCTTTCAAGAAAGCATTCTAATTTTTTAAATCTATTTTCATCGTTGCCAATGTTAGTTAAAGACGGTAAGTGCTCGCCAAAGAAAACTTGTTGATTGGCTGTTAATAGAATCGTGCTTACCAGTGAATTGGAGAATTGGTAACTCGGGTTAACCTCAATAATCCACTGAGATATCTTTTTACATAGCGATTTGAAGCCACCAAATAATCCCTCTTTGTTGTCGTTATCAACTTGCTTTGATAAATAGGTTTTACCAAGCTCGGCAACAACAATTCGATGAAGGGCCACTTCATCGATAAATTCAAAACTCTCGTCATTTTTTTTTTCTTCCGCTAACACTTTTATACTCGCTACAATTTTGTCTTTAGGGTCGGAAAGGTTACTTGTAAAGAGATCAATCCGGTATTCGAGCCAGTTCCAATACCAACCTATAAGATACAATAAGAGGCGATGCTTATTTTCAAAGTATCGATAGATGCTTGCTTCGGTTGAGTTAATCTCCTCAGCTAATTTTTTAAAAGTGAATTGCTCAAACCCGAGCTGATCGATCAACTCCACGCTCGATTTAATGATCTTTTGACCCAGCTCCGTGCGCTGTGGGTCTCGCAAGTAAAGGTGGGGATTAAGTGTGAAGGAAATAGTTGGCATATTCTAATTGATATAATTACTACTTATTTTAGTAGTAATACTATTAAACTTTAAAAATACCATTTAGATTATTACCCAGCGATTAATTTTTTTCGGATAGCCGAAAATATGAATTTTGGCTCTATACGAAGCTATTTAGATGAATAAAACTTCTTTGAGAAGGATAAAAACTCCCATTATCAAAGTTAGCCACCCAAACGCTTGCCTTAGTTTTGGAGCAGAGATTTTATTGGATAGCACATTTCCTATCAAAATTCCCACAATCGCAAGCGCACTAATACCTAGCAAAAATTGCCAATCAATCTTTTGAGTTAACACATCGCCCAGAAAACCGATTAATGAGTTGATGGCAATAATAAACAGGGATGTGCCTACTGCTGTTTTGAAATTGAGACCCGTTAATAAAACGAGAGCGGGAATGATCAGAAACCCACCACCGGCACCAACTAATCCGGTAAGGAATCCAATCAATGTTCCTTCAACAAGTACTAAAAAAGTTCTAAAGCGTTTGTTGTCAGAAGTTTTTTCTTTTGGTTTGCTAATCATAGAAAAAGAAGCGAGTACCATTAACAAAGCGAAAAGTCCGAGCAATAGTATTCGTTTAGTGAGTGTAAACGATTCAGTTTGAAATAATACATCTGGGATTGAGGGGACAATCCATTTGCGAGTGGAGAAGATGGCTATAATAGAAGGGATACCAAATACAATTCCGGTTTTAAGATTTACAAGATGCTCGCGATACTTTGGCACCGCACCAACAAGACTGGTAATGCCAACTATAAAAAGTGAATAGGCAGAAGCCAGTACAGGCTCAATCTGAAATAGGTAAACAAGAATAGGAATGGAAAGAATAGAACCGCCACCGCCCAACATTCCTAAAACTAATCCAACAAAAATAGAGGCAACATACCCAAGCAAATCCATGCGGATTGTTTTAATTAAAGCTTGTTATAATCAACAATAAATGAATCCGGAAATTTTTTTTTCAATTCAGCTAAAAGATCTTCTGCTTTGGGGCGCGAAGAAACCGGGCCTAAGAGTAAACTATAATATTTTACGCCATTGATAACCTTTACCTGAACAGTTACTTTTTTCTTATAAGAATTTTTTAGGTTGTCGGATAAGCGCATCAGATTTACCAGTTCCTGATAGGTTCCTATCTGAACCCCAAAACCTTTCGGCTGTAATCGTTCGATTTCAAAATTGTAAAACTCTTTTTCGTCTACCGAAACCTGCTCAATGCTTACCGACTGACTTTTACTTTTGCCATCGCCTGCATCGAGTATCTCAACTCTTACTTCGGCAAGCCCCAGGTTTACAAAACCCAATTTCTCAGCTGCTGATTTAGATAAATCAATGATACGACCGTCAACATATGGGCCGCGGTCATTAATTACTACTTCTACCGTTTCATTATTAGCCAGATTTGTGACTCGTACTTTAGTGCCAAAGGGCAACGATTTATGGGCTGCGGTTAGTTTAGCGTGTTTATACTTTTCGCCACTGGCTGTAGGGCTTCCTTCAAATTTATCGGCATAAAAGGAAGCCTTTCCTGTTTGGGTTTGCGCGAAGGCCAAAACACTCAGGCACATTATTATAGAGAAGAAACTAAGTTTTTTCATGAAACAAAGTTAGCACGCTTTGCCTAAATAGAAATTTCCGCGTTGGTTAATCATTCAATTAGGCTAACTTTGCCCGGCAAATAATGAATCCTAATCTTATTTGCCATGGCACACGATCCTTCTAAATTTCTTTTCGAAGCCCTCACATACGATGATGTGCTTCTTGTTCCCGCTTACAGCGAAGTACTACCGCGCGATGCCAGTACAGCCGGGTTTCTAACAAAAAACATTAAGCTTAACATTCCCTTCGTTTCGGCCGCTATGGATACCGTAACGGAGGCGGAATTAGCTATTGGAATTGCCTTGGAAGGCGGTTTGGGTTTCATTCATAAGAATATGACCATTGCTCAACAGGCCGAGCAGGTAAGAAAGGTAAAGCGATCTCAAAGTGGTATGATTCAAGATCCGGTTACGTTGCCGATAAACTCTACTGTGCGCGATGCTGAAAAAATAATGCGCGAGCATAAAATAGGTGGAATTCCTGTAATTGATGGGAACAATAAACTCTTGGGTATAATTACTAACCGTGATCTGCGCTTTCAAAAAGACATGGATATGCCTATTGAGCAGATCATGACAAAGGAAAATTTAATCATCGCTCCAGAAGGCATCACCCTTGCCAAGGCAGAAGTAATCTTGCAGAAATATAAAATCGAGAAACTTCCTATTGTCAATAAGAAAGGAAAACTGACGGGTCTTATTACTTATAAGGATATTCTGAAAAAGAAGAATAAACCTAATGCCTGCCATGATGAATTTGGAAGACTGAGGGTTGGAGCGGCCGTAGGGGCAACACCCGATATTCTTGAGCGGATAACCGCCTTGAAGGCTTCGGGTGTTGATGTAATTAGCATTGATACCGCGCATGGCCACTCGAAAGGAGTTATTGATGCAGCTAAAAATGTAAGAAAGAAATTTCCGAACACAGAGTTAATAGTCGGAAACATTGCGACCGGTGAAGCGGCCAAAGCGTTGGCTAAGGCAGGCGCAGATACAGTAAAAGTGGGCGTTGGCCCCGGCAGTATTTGCACAACGCGAATTGTAGCCGGTATTGGCTTACCGCAGCTTTCAGCCGTTTATGAATCTGCGAAAGCATTAAAAGGTTCAGGCGTAAAAGTGATTGCCGATGGGGGCATTCGTTTTTCGGGCGATGTTGTTAAAGCACTTGCAGCAGGTGCTGATTGCGTGATGGTTGGTTCTTTATTGGCCGGAACAGAAGAGGCACCAGGCGAAATGATTATCTATGAGGGCCGCAAATTTAAAACGTATCGCGGTATGGGTTCTTTGGAAGCGATGGATGATGGCTCAAAAGACCGTTACTTTCAAGATACCGAAGACGATATTAAAAAATTGGTGCCCGAGGGT
>JBBSBG010000010.1:0-22245 GCA_038251495.1 Cytophagales bacterium | reverse complement strand
CAACGGTCAATACAAGACTAATAGTGTATCACAAGCTATTACTGGCATTGTTGATCATGTTAACATCCGTTTTGCCTATATAGCAACGGGGCAGGAAGGCATGAAGGATATCTACGTGCGTGCATCCGATTTAGGTTCTGCGCTTCATGGAGATACGGTAGAGGTTGCTGTTTCTAAAAAGCGAAGTGGTGATAATCCCGAAGGAAAAGTAACGCAAATAATCAAGCGTGGTCGCAACCGGTTTGTTGGTAGAATTGAACTATCCCGAAACTTCGGATTCATTGTCCCCGACTTTAAAAAAATCTATCAGGATTTTTTCATTTATCCGGAAAACCTGGCTGGAGCAACTACTAATGACAAAGTTCTATTTGAAGTTACTAAGTGGGCCGATGGCGATAAAAGTCCCGAAGGAAAAGTAATTGAGATATTAGGAAAGACTGGTGAAAACGAAGCTGAGATTCATTCGATTATGGCAGAGTTTGATTTACCTTTTCGCTTTCCTGAAAATGTTTTGCATGAATCAAAGCAAATACAGGAAGACATCAATTACGAAGAGATAAAGAAGCGAAAAGATTTTCGCGACATCATCACATTCACTATAGATCCTGAAGATGCCAAAGATTTTGATGACGCTATCTCATTTCAAAAATTAGAAAACGGTCGCTACGAAATTGGTGTTCACATTGCCGATGTCACCCATTACGTTGCGCCCGGTACTGACCTTGACAATGATGCGTTTGATCGGGCAACCTCAGTCTATTTGGTAGATCGTACAATACCTATGTTACCTGAACGTTTGTCGAACGGTCTTTGTTCACTAAGGCCTAATGAAGATAAGCTTACGTTTGCCGCCATTTTTGAAATGGATGAAAAAGGCAAAGTATTGAAGGAATGGTTTGGCAGAACCATCATTCATTCCGATCATCGGTTTAGTTATGAACAAGCTCAGGAAGTAATTGAAAGTGGCGCGGGCAAATTTGCTGACGAGCTAAAGATATTGAATACGCTTCATCATATTTTAAGGAAAGAGCGCTTTAAAAAAGGCGCTGTCAATTTTGAAACTACCGAAGTAAAATTCAAACTTGACGAAAAAGGAAAGCCACTGGCCGTAGTTCCCAAAGTACGAAAGGATGCCCATAAGTTAATTGAGGAGTTTATGCTGCTTGCCAATCGTTCGGTTGCAACTTTTGTATTTAAAATGAAAAAAGGTGAAGAGAAAAACACCTTTGTCTATCGCACTCATGATTTGCCTAACGAAGAAAAACTTGCAGACTTTGCCACGTTCGCCAAACAGTTTGGCCATCAGTTACAATTCCAATCTTCAGAAGTCTCCAAATCGTTGAACAAATTGATGGATGAAATTGAAGGTAAGCCTGAACAAAATGTGTTGCAATCATTAGCCGTTAGGGCAATGGCAAAAGCTAAATACACCACTGAAGCAAAAGGCCATTTTGGATTAGCCTTCGAACACTACACGCACTTTACTTCTCCAATCAGGAGATATCCTGACATGATGGTGCATCGGTTGCTTCAACATTATCTGGATAACGGAAAATCAGTTAACCGCAAGGAGTTTGAAGAAAAGTGCATCCACTCATCTGAAAGAGAAAAGCGAGCTGCCGATGCTGAGCGTGCCTCTATCAAATACAAACAGGTTGAGTTCATGAGCATGGCTGAGAACAAAGTGTTTGATGGCATCATAACCGGAGTGACGGATTTTGGAATTTTCGTAGAAATAGTTGAAACCAAGTGCGAAGGGATGGCCAGACTTGCCGATATGAAAGATGACTTCTACGAATTTGACGAAAAGAATTATCGGGTTATCGGGCGCAGACGAAAAAATATCTACAGGCTTGGCGATAAAGTAAAAGTCAGGATAAAGAAAACAGATATTGATAGAAGAATGATAGATTTGACGTTTGAAGAAACCTTCTCATGAATTCAGTGTCATCTTTATTAAAGCTTGTTGAAAAAGAAATAAAAAAACAACGCTTTGGCTCAAAGCCAAAATCTCTTTACGATCCTATTCATTACATCATGGCTTTGGGCGGCAAGCGATTGCGGCCTTTACTTGCCCTTCTCTCCTATTCTCTTTATAAGGATAATCCACAAGCAATTGTTAAGTATGCAAATGCAATCGAGTTGTTTCACAATTTTACACTCATGCATGATGATATTATGGACAAAGCTCCCTTGCGCAGAGGAAAACCAACCGTACACGAAAAATGGAATACCAATACCGCCATTCTTTCTGGTGATGTAATGCAAGTGAAAGTCTATGATCAATTACTCTATCTAGATAATAAAATCCTGAAAGATGTATTAACAGCCTTCAACAAATGCGCTACGGAGGTTTGTGAAGGGCAGCAATGGGATATGGAATTTGAAACCAAAAAGAACGTTTCAGAGCATGAGTACATTGAAATGATTCGCCTTAAAACAGCTGTGTTGTTAGGTTTCAGTTTAGAGTTTGGAGCATTGCTTGCTAATGCTCCCGCAAAAGAGAGACTAGCATTGAGGCAGTTTGGGATCAATATCGGTATTGGGTTTCAACTGAAAGATGATTTACTTGATGTATATGCCGACAAAGAAAAATTTGGAAAGCAAGTAGGCGGAGATATTATCGCAAATAAAAAAACATATCTATTAATAAAAGCTAAAGAGAAGGCAAAAGGAGTCGACAAAAAAGAACTTGACTTTTGGCTGGCAGCAAAGAAATTTAACAATCAAAAAAAAGTAAAAGCAGTTACGGCTCTATACACCAAACTTAGTGTTCCCGAGTTAACTGAAAAGAAAATAGATAGTTACTTTAAAAAGGGATTTAAAGAATTGGATAAACTTAAAGACTCATCTCAAAAGACAAATCTGATTCAGTTCACTCAAGACTTAATCAACCGGCAATCGTAGTCACTTTCTTTTATGGAAAATTAATTTGCCTCTAAAGTTTTCAACCGTTTCGCTGAGCGTGTAGAAACCTCCACCATCGCGTTGCCACGCTATGGCTTCGCCCTGTGGTTCCCGTTCATAGGTTAATTTAACAGGATCTTTTTTTAGTAATTCTGGAATAGACTCCTGATTTGTTCTCTTCCAATAATAGATTCGGTCGTAATCTTTCATCAGCACTTCTTTTCCATCCGAAGAAATATCTGCAGCAACTATATTCGTAAAGGGTAATTCTGTTCTAAACTCGGCAACTAAAGTATCTCCCGATGTAAAATTTTTGGACAGCTCATACAACCTAACGGCTGCTTCTCGCTTTGAAACTATAAAAATTTCATCTGAAATAGGATCAATCATTAGTGCTTCTGTATCGCGAATTCCATCACTTAATTTAAAAACCAACGTATCAAATTGTGTAATCACTAAATTACTGATCCCAATAAAATCAGGACTTACTGCGGGCTCAGTAAATCGATAAATCATTTTGTAAGGATATCGCGCGCTGTTGTCGCCAATTTCACCGATATACAGATAGTTTTTTTCTGCAACAACATTTTTGCTGATTGCAATATCTTCCCAGTCGCGATTATTGATTCCGGCCAACGTACAAGTGAATACTATTTCAGCTTTCTCATTGAGTAGAAAAATCTGAGCACCATTGCCGCCATCATTGTGTGTCCAATAATATCCAGGATTAGCAATGCTGGCTGCAATACCTGAAGCTTCTTCAAGTTTCTTATCTACCTTTCCCAAACTATATCCGGAAGAAAACAACCCCGAACTTTCTTTCTGTTGAGAACAACCTAAAAAGATTATCAAAACAAGCCACGCATACTTCATCAGCGCTTCCAACCAAGATTTATTTAACGGGAGAACCTGCTGCTTTCCATGATTTCATGCCACCATCCATTTCATAAACGGGGCTGAATCCTTTTTCGCGTAATATTTTTGCAGCCTTTGCGCTGCGGATACCCGAACCACAATAAACAAAAATTGGCTTTTGTTCAAGGTCGGATAGTTTGGTTGCAAACGCGTCATCATAAACAATATTCATTTCTCCCGGTATGGCTCCAGCACTAACTTCTTCTTCCGTGCGCACATCAAGTAAGATCGCGCCTTCGGTTTCATTATACTTGGTTATAAACTCTGATGGTGCAAATATTGTATTCTCAGATACTTCAGTTTTTTTATCACTACAGGCTGCTACGAGAAGCAATAGGAAGAATAATTTTTTCATGGATTTTTGCTGCCAAAGGTAGCAATTTACCGTTTACTGATTTTATTGCCTGAGATTGATCGTTGCCTCGAGCATCGAAAACGATCAACTTCATTTATCCTTAGAGCCTCAAACTTTGTTTTTCTTCCATTTACCCTCGCTCGCCAGCGTTTCCAGCTTGACTGTTTTAATGACTTACGCATGAGCTCGACAACCTCGTCTTCTCTCAGTCCAAACTGAATTTTAATAGCCTCAAAGGGAGTTCTATCTTCCCAAGCCATGGCAATTATTCTGTCGGTTTCTTCTTCAGTAAACATGTCATTAAAACACTGTATACAGAACTTTGTTACTCAACTATGCGTGGTGTGACTAAATCAAATTTACCTGAAAAAATATGCCCAGCCTGTGGGCGACCTTTTGCATGGCGCAAAAAGTGGGAAAAGGTGTGGAGTGAAGTTAGGTATTGCAGCAAAGCTTGCCGAGCAAACAAAGTAAGTCCGCAGGTAAAATCAGCGCGTGCAGCTTTGTAATATCAAAGCCGTATTTTTGCACTCTGCACATTTATTTAACCTAATTGTGACTAATCAAGAAGATTTTATTGAAGAAGAGGAAGAATCACTTTTCGAACATCATCGTATTGCTGCTGATGCCAAGCAGAGCCTGATCAGAATTGATAAATTCTTGATGGATCGGCTACCCAACGTTACCCGAACTAAAATTCAGAATGGAATTCACGATGGCTTTGTAAAAGTTAATGATGAAACTATTAAACCCAGCTACAAGGTTCACCCGCATGATGTTATCACGGTTGCTTTCCCGGAGCCACCGCGTGATACCGATATTGTTCCCGAAAACATTCCGCTTAACATTGTTTTTGAAGATGAGTTTTTATTGGTAGTAAATAAGCTGCCGGGTATGGTTGTTCATCCGGCTTATCAAAATTGGAGTGGCACCTTGGTGAATGCATTATCTTATCACTTTCAAAACTTGCCTGAAATGGCCGGCAATGATGGTCGCCCTGGATTAGTACATCGCATTGATAAAGACACAAGTGGATTGTTGGTAATTGCAAAAACAGAAGTTGCCATGACTTCGCTGGCAAAACAATTTTTTGATCACTCAATAGAACGAACATATCAAGCCATTGTGTGGGGCGTTCCAAAACCAGAACAAGGAACTATTAATGTAAATGTTGGCCGGAGTTTAAAGGATCGCAGAATAACGGCCGCTTTCCCGGAAGGAGATTTTGGAAGAACTGCCATTACACATTATAAAGTTCTACAAGATTACCGTTATGTTTCTCTTGTTGAATGCAAACTTGAAACCGGCCGCACGCATCAGATTCGAGCACACATGAAATTTATAGGCCATCCTATTTTTAATGATGCAACGTATGGTGGCAACGAACCCTTGAAAGGAATGGTGTTTTCTAAATACAAACAGTTTGTTGATAATTGCTTTAAGATTATTCCGCGCCAAGCATTGCATGCAAAAACATTGGGCTTCATTCATCCCGGCACCAATAAGTTCATTCAGTTTGATTCAGAATTACCAGCCGATTTTAAAGATGTGATTGACAAGTGGGAGAATTATGTGAAGTATACTTGATAGCCACGAATACACGAATAAAACACAAGCCACTAATTCACAGATTAAAGTCAAGAATCATTCGTGTTATTGGTGATTAAAGAAATCTGTGAATCTGCGGCAACATTAACCAGCCATAATACTGAGGTAATATTTTATTAATCTTAGATTTTTTAAGGGAAAAATATCCTATCAGGTGTGTAAAACACCTTTGCGTTGAGGGAGGTGGCTAAGTATTAAGCTGCTGCGCTTAACTTTCTCTTGCCCTTCTCCTGGCGCAATGCCTGCCGGATTTCCTTCATGGCTTCCTTCTTGAAAGTCATGTAGTCAATCGATCTTTCAGGCTGGCTGAGGACCCCCTTGATATAGGTAAGTACCTCTTCCATTTGCACCTTGTCCATACCATCCAGACTTTGCAGGATAGCCAATTTTGGTGATAGTAACATACAATTAGTGGTTGTTGTCGGTACAAATAACGTAAATTAATGCGGTGAGGTTCAAGGGGTAAGCACACTTTTAACCCAAAAATGACCTACAGATAATATTTTCAATCAAAATGGCGACTAGCTGGTCTTTAGATCGGAATTTTTTTGAGCGGAATTTCCAATGTATTTGAATTAGAGTGAGAAGGCCTTCTACTAAGAATGCACTCAACCGATTGCAAACAGTTAGCTGTGTCCTGCCGCACCAAATGTAAATTTTTAGCAATACCTTAACAGATTATAATTTCTCAATTAATAGTATGTCTATAAAAGTTGCATTGCGTCACCAGATGAGTTATCAATATGATCGGGCAGTAAATCTTTCGCCTCATCTATTCCGGTTGCGCCCGGCACCTCATTGTCGCACGCCTATCTTAGCTTATTCATTAAAAGTTGAGCCGAGCAATCACTTCATCAACTGGCAACAAGATCCTTTTGGCAACAGCGTTGCACGCGTGGTTTTTCCTGAGCAAACCACACGCCTTCATTTTGAAGTAGAAGTGATTGCCGATATGATTGTCATTAATCCGTTTGATTTCTTCGTAGAAAAATATGCCGAACACTTTCCGTTTGAATACGATCCCCAATTAAAAAAAGAACTCACACCATATTTTGAAGTTGCAGAAAGTGGTGCCCTACTTACCCAATGGGTAAAAGAAATTGATCTATCTCAAAAGAAAGGAATTATAGATTTTTTGGTTGAGATGAATCAAAAAGTATGGAAGCACACAAGCTACACAGTTCGACTGGAGACTGGTGTGCAAACTTGTGAAGACACGCTTCAACTTAAAAGTGGTTCATGCAGAGATTCCAGTTGGTTGTTAGTTCAAATTCTCCGTCAGCTTGGATTAGCAGCACGCTTTGCATCGGGATATTTAATTCAATTGAAGTCGGATGTGAAAGCATTAGATGGACCTTCAGGAACCGAAAAGGATTTTACAGACTTGCATGCGTGGGCGGAAGTATTTATTCCGGGTGCAGGTTGGGTAGGCCTCGATCCTACTTCGGGTTTATTAACAGGTGAAGGTCATATCCCATTGTGTTGCACGCCCGATCCGGTAAGCGCGGCACCTGTTACCGGGTTAAGCGATTTTTGTCAGGTTACTTTTTCGTTTAGTAATGATGTTACCCGTATCCACGAAGACCCGCGTGTAACGCAACCATATACAGAAGAGCAATGGGCTTCTATTATTGCATTGGGCAATCAGGTAGATGAAGATTTACAACGTGGAGACATGCGTTTAACCATGGGCGGTGAGCCAACTTTTGTGTCGGTAGATGATATGGAAGCGAAGGAATGGAACACCGCTGCTGATGGACCACAGAAAAGAAAACTAGGTACCGATTTAATTAAGCGATTGAAGAAACGCTTTGCCCCAAACGGATACATACATAAAGGGCAAGGCAAGTGGTACCCGGGCGAGCCGCTACCACGCTGGCAATATTCTGCCTATTGGCGAAACGATGGTGGCACCCTTTGGAAGAATGATGCCTTACTAGATTTAAATGATAAAGATTCAAACTACACCGTTGAAGATGCGCATAAACTGGCATTAGAGCTCACACGTTTTTTAAACATCCCAAAAGAACACGTGCATCCCGCAATGGAAGATGCTTTCTACTTTTTGTGGGAAGAAAATAAAGTACCCGCCAACATCGATCCATACAAAGCCAACCTTCATGATTCGCTGGAGCGAAAAAAGTTAGCAGAAGTTCTAACTAAAGGACTGGGCAATGCGGTTGGCTATGTTATTCCCATGGAGTGGAATCATTGGAGCAAACGCTGGCTATCCTGCCAATGGAAATTTCGTTCAGATCAACTTATTCTTATTCCCGGCAACTCACCTATAGGGTTTCGATTGCCCCTGAAGACGCTTACTCACACGGATAGTTCAAAAACACAACGTGAAGTTGAGCGAAGTCCGTTTGAACCGTTGCCGCCATTCGAAAACTTCCATGAGAAAGTAAAGCAACGATATCATCAATTAATAACGGAGCAAGCTTTACCAAAGGAGTTTTTTAGTAAACCAACAAAGCCAGAAGACGAAACTGAAAAAGCAAGTAAAGATCTAAAAGAGAAAAAAGAACCAGAGGATAAAGTTGAAACTTCCTTCGAAACGTATACAGTAAAAACTGCATTATGCATTGAAGTTCGCGATGGAAAGATTTATTTGTTCATGCCTCCGTTTCAATTTGCAGAACACTTCCTTGATTTGCTTGCCTGCATTGAAGAAGCAGCAGCAAAACTTAATCTCAAAGTTATTATTGAGGGCTATGAAGCTCCTCATGACAACCGACTAACAAAACTTTCGCTTTCACCAGACCCAGGTGTGTTGGAAGTAAATGTGCATCCGGCTAAAAATTGGAAAGAAATTGTAAGCAACTACGATATTCTCTTTGAAGAAGCACGCTTGAGTCGATTGGGTACAGAAAAGTTTATGCTTGATGGCAAGCACACAGGAACGGGCGGTGGCAATCACATTACAATTGGTGGCATCACACCATCAGAAAGTCCATTACTAAGGCGGCCGGATTTACTTCGCAGCCTTATTACTTATTGGCAACATCACCCCGGACTTTCATATTTATTTTCTACACAATTTATTGGACCTACCAGTCAGGCACCGCGTGTGGATGAAGGTCGGCAAGAGATGTTGTACGAATTGGAGATTGCCTTCAGTCAAATTCCAGAAACGGGTGAGATTCCTTTCTGGAAAGTAGATCGGATTTTTAGAAACCTGTTGATTGATATTACTGGCAACACCCATCGCGCGGAATTCTGTATTGATAAACTTTATTCACCGGATAGTTCCACCGGAAGATTAGGAATTTTAGAATTCCGTGGTTTCGACATGCCTCCTAACAAGCAGATGTGTATTGTTCAGCTGTTGCTGATTCGTTGTCTGCTTGCTCGCTTTTGGAACAAACCCTATAAGCATAAACTTATTCGCTGGGGAACAGAACTTTATGATAAATTTCTATTGCCTCATTATGTAGAACAAGATCTTGCTGAAGTTGTGCGGGACTTGCAAGAGCATGGATATAATTTTCAATTCGATTGGCTCAACACATTTTTTGAGTTCCGCTTTCCGATGTACGGAAAAATTAGAGTTCAGGAAATTGATCTACTCATCCGTGGTGGCATTGAACCTTGGCATGTGCTTGGCGAGGAAACCGCGCGTGGCGGAACATCACGGTATGTCGATTCATCCATGGAACGGCTTGAAGTAAAAGTAAACAACTTCAATGCCGATCGGTTTATGATTACTTGTAACGGAATGGCTGTTCCTTTACAAGAGTCACAAGTGAAAGGTAAATATGTAGCAGGCGTTCGGTACCGTGCTTGGTCGCCTCATTCAGCTCTTCATCCAACCTTAGGTGTAGATGTGCCGCTCGTATTTGATGTGGTTGACACGTGGAATCATCGTTCTATTGGTGGCTGTACATATCATGTAGTCCATCCCGGTGGCAGAAATTATGACTCGTATCCTGTCAATTCTTTTGAGGCGGAAGGGCGAAGAATCAGTCGCTTCTGGACGGAAGGACATACACAGGGGAGTATTACACCAACGGAAAATTTTAAGGTTGCTTCTCGCTATCTTGAGCCGAATTTGGTTCCCAAAAATTTTGATCCTCCTAAGGTTAAAATAAGTCCGGAATATCCTCGTACTTTAGATTTACGTCAATCCTGATTTGCTCGAATGCAACCTTCTCTTCAAAATCTATCAACCGAATACTTCTCAAACCAAACTGCACTCGATGAGTGCTTCGATCAAAATGATCAGGTTCGGGAAGCCTGGAAAAAATTAATTGCCAATGTTGATAAACTTGGAACGGCTGAGTTAAAAATTCGCCATCAGGAGTTATTGAAGTTACTTCAGGAAAATGGAGTGACTTATAATATGTATGGCGATAGCAATGGTCTAAACCGTCCGTGGTTGCTCGATGCTATTCCATTTATTCTACCCGCCAATGATTGGGATCATATTGAGCGCGGTATGCAGCAGCGCGCGTGGGTGTTAAATAAAATTTTAGATGACATTTATGGCGATCGGGTGCTCATTAAAAATAAAATCATCCCAGCCGAATTGATTTACTCACACGCTGGTTTTTTAAGACCGTGTGATAAAATAAAATTACCTGGCATGCAATTGCCGCTATACTCTGCCGACTTATCGCGTGGGCCGAATGGTAGGATTTGGGTAATTAAAGATCGCACACAAGCGCCTTCAGGTATGGGTTATGCATTGGAGAATAGAAGTGCTTTGAGCCGTGTTGCGCCCGAGTTATTTGAAAATCATCAAGTAGCAAAGCTTGGTGGCTTTTTCAATAACCTGATGCGTACACTTATTCAAATCGCTCCGCAAGGGAAAGAGAATCCACGCATTGTATTATTAACTCCCGGCCCACGAAACGAAACTTATTTTGAACACGCCTTTCTTGCGTCTTACTTAGGAATCACCTTAGTACAAGGCGAAGATTTAATCATGCGCGATAGCTTCGTGTATATTAAAACAGTAGAAGGTCTTGAGAAAGTCGATGTAATCTTACGCAGGGTTGATGATCTCTTTTGTGATCCGCTAGAATTACGAGAAGATTCACAGTTAGGAATTCCGGGATTGCTCCACGCAATCAGAAAAGGAAATGTGGCCGTTGCCAATCCATTAGGCAGTAGCATTCTTGAGAATACCGGACTGATGGCTTTTCTACACAATGCTTTCAAGTTCTTCTTAAATGAAGATCCTATTCTGCCCATGATTGCAACCTGGTGGTGCGGACAAAAGAAGGAAATGGATTATGTGATCAATAATATTGACACACTTGTTATTAAAAGTATTCATCGCACAGGAAGTTTTAAAACTGTGATGGGAAGTCAACTTTCCAAAGCACAAAAAGAAGATCTTATTCGTCAAATAAAATTTGATCCGTTCAAATTTGTAGGCCAGGAGGAAGTAGCATTTTCTACTTCCCCAGTTTTATTTCAAGAACGATTAGATCCAAGATATACCGTGCTTCGCTCGTACATGGTTGCCAATGGCGATAAGTACGAAATGATGCGTGGTGGCCTTACCCGTTGTTCAGCAGAAAAAGGAAGCTTCCTTGTTTCAAATCAAGATGGTGGAATTTCAAAGGATACCTGGGTTGAAGGTGTGAAAAGTGAAGCGCTGCCAGCCATTCATTTAGCTCCAGACATGAAACGCAAGGCGGTGTTACCAAGTCGTGCTGCTGAAAATTTATTTTGGGTAGGTCGCTACACACAACGCATTGTTCGCACATCCCGGTTTATAAGAATTGTATTGAGATCCTTAACACAAAAGGGCTATATCAATGCAGGGGCCGATGCAGAATCAATGAAGGTGTTGTTAAGAACCGTCACACATGTTACTGATACAGCACCAGGTTTCCTGGAAGAAGATGAAGAGCTATTTGCAAATCCTCTTAAAGAAATTCATCAGGTAATTTGTAAAGCCGATTACCCAGGAAGTATTTTATTCACACTTAACAATTTATTACGCTCTATGTATGCAGCCCGCGACCGATGGACGGTTGATAGTTGGCGTATCATTGATGAAATAGAAAACATAAAAAGAAGAATTGCTTCATTGGAAGCCGATAACATCCGGTATGCACTTACTCTCTTAGATCAATTAGTGGGTCGGTTACTCTCTTTTTCAGAAATGACTCGTCAATGTATGTATCGCAGTGATGGCCGCACTATGTATCGCACGGGTCAATTGATGGAAGAAATACTTATGGAGCTTGCGCAGTTCAAATCCATTCTTGCAGAAAAACGTGACGAGAGTAATGAGTTTCAGTTATTGGAAGCATTGCTTCTCAGCAATCAAAACTTATCGTCATATCGCTCGGTTTATCGTACCTCATTGGATATCGTGCCTGTAGTTGATTTACTCTTTCTCAATGGGCAAAATCCTACTTCGCTTTTCTCGCAATTAGAAGGGTTGTTAAAATATGCTCGCAATCTCGCTCAAAAAGAATCCGGTGTAAATGACAATGAAATTTCGCGATTGGTTTTTGAGACTTACAGCGAGGTTCGATTAGCGGATGTTCAAAAACTTGTTGAGTGTGATGAAACCGGAAGACGAGTGGCGCTTGATGATTTTTGCGTAACGCTGCAAAATCAAATTTCGAATTTGTCTCTAAAACTAAACGCAAAATATTTTAGTCACTCAACCTATCAGCCACAAGGCAGCAAAGAGTGGTTTCAATTTGAAGTATAATGCGGTATAATGTTAAACATATTACCGAGTACAAATACCAGGAGTTGGTAAACACGGCACATAATAGATTGTGTCTGGTTCCGCTAAATCTTCCTGAGCAAAAGTGTTTAAAGTCTGAAATTAAAATTCTCCCTATTCCTGATGAAATGGAATACCGGACAGATTTTTTTGGTAATACAATTCTATTTATTTCAATCTATAAGGAACACCAAAAATTAGAAGTCATTTCAGAAAGCACTGTTGATATATTACCAAGAATTCAAGTATCCCTTGCCGCCAAGTCTACTTTGTTATGGAATGATGTTAAAGATGTTATCGCTCTGGGGGATGAGTATGCTGACGTTTCTCAATATCTTTTGCCTTCTCACTATGTTCCAAACAGTCTTGAGATTAAAAAATTTGCAGAAGACTGTTTCCCGGAAGGAGGAACATTATGGAGTGTTTGCAATTCCTTAATGAAGAAAATTTTCACTTCGTTAAAGTTTACTCCGGGCTTTACCACTGTAAACACACCCGTAGAGGAAGTCGTGAAATCCCGTAAAGGCGTTTGTCAGGACTTTGCTCACCTAATGATTGCATGTTTAAGAAATATGGGGGTTCCCGCCAGGTACGTAAGTGGATATTTAGAAACATTTCCACCACCAGGCAAAAAAAAATTAGTTGGTTCAGATGCTTCACACGCCTGGGTGGCAGTATATTTTCCTGAAATTGGTTGGGTAGAGTTTGATCCCACCAACAATATTTTGCCTGCGGATAATCACATTTTAGTTGCCTTTGGTCGCGATTACTTTGATGTGGCTCCACTCAAAGGAATAATTTTCAGCTCCGGCAATCAACAAGTTGATGTAAAGGTTGATGTAACCCGGTTGTCTTAATTTATCTATCAAAAAATTTAAAAAAAATCCCAAAGGGATTTAATGTGCATAACACCCGATGCTAATCGGGTGCCTTACAAAAGCGACAGAATAAGAACCACGAAGTGGTTCAACAAAGTACGTTGCAGCCATAAACTTTATTAAAGGGCATCTCTAAAAACTCCGCTTATCCTTCTCTTTTGGAGAAGGGCAGGGGTTGAGGTAATGAGAGCAAGGGTTTTTAGAGATGCCCTAAAGTAACAGCTCCAACTTTATTCCCAGTAAAATAATCTTCACCTTAATCACCAACCTTATTAATGGGTGTGCAACAGTTTTGCATGGGGCTAAAGTCGCCTTTAGTGTTAACCGATATGAATCAACTTTGCAAAAACTTTTGCTTCTGAAGCAACAATTTTAAAGGTGCCCTTTCACGGCTATTAAGGTTTTTTAATACCTTTAAATAAATTCAATGATGCATTGAGTAAAAACCTAAAAGCATTCGAATTACTCTTCAAGGATTTTTTCAAACCTTTGTGCGGCTTTGCTGTAAAGTATGTTGTGGATCTTGAGGAAGCAAAAAACTTAGTCCATGAAGTGTTCATTACCGTTTGGGAAAGGTTCGACAGTCTGCCAGCTGATATCAATTACCGAAGCTATTTATTTACGGCAGTGCGCAACCGATGTCTTAATCACATTCGCGATCGAAAAAAAATCTTTACTATTGAAAAGGTAGCCGAGCATAACCTGGCTGAAGAAAATACTGCGCTGGAAACTACCGAACTGCAGCGGGAAATAGAACTGGCCATAAACCTGCTGCCCGAAAAGTGTCGTCAGGTTTTTGAACTAAGCCGCAACGAAGACTTAAAATATTCGGAAATAGCCGAAAGAATGAATATTTCTGTGAAAACGGTAGAAGCCCAGATGAGCAAAGCGCTAAGTGTGTTGCGAACACATTTGGCCGAGTTTCTAAGTTTGTTAATAATTATGCTGAGGCAATAAGGGTAACTGTATTTTTATGTGTTGTTTAAGTAGCAAATAGTGTGACCAACGAGCAAAATGATATTGATGATTTGATTTCCCGCTGCCTGGCTGGCGAGGCCAGCGCGCAGGAGCAAAATCAACTAACTGATTGGCTAACCCTACGCGAAGAGAATGAACGCTACTACCAAAAGTTAAAGCGCGCGTTTGAATTAAGTGGCGAATATTTTTCCCGCAAGGCCGACAGCAAACTTCAACTAGATGTTGAGGCTGAATGGAATCACTTTTTGAAAACCATAGATCCGAAGCAAACCAGCATACGATCCATAGCCCCACAAAAAAATGCTTATTCGATGTGGCGAATAGCCGCCTCCGTGTTGCTTGTTGTTGCTTCGGGTTTTACAATTAATTACTTTCTTTCATCAGATGAAATCTATATTGAAACAGCAAGTAATACACAGGAAGTTAAATTGCCAGATGGCAGCAAGGTGACCTTAAACAGAAACTCGACACTTTCTTATTCAAAAGATTTTGGAAGTAAAAAGCGAACGCTAAGACTGACGGGCGAAGCTTTTTTTGATGTCCTCCATGATGCGCAAAAACCATTTGTGATTGAAGTGAATGACGCTTTGGTGGAAGTGCTGGGTACTTCTTTTAACGTGCTAGGCTACACCGACCAACAATGGATGGAAGTGGTGGTGGAAACCGGAACTGTAAAGTTTTCGACCCCACTCGTTGAAAATAAATTGATTCTAAAGGCCGGTGAGCGTGGCGTTTATAAAAAGGAAATAAAAAAACTGAATGCTGAAAAAAATAACAACGTGAATTTCCTATCGTGGAAAACCAAAAAAATTATTTTTGTAGAGACCGATTTGCACACGGTTGTCAAAACCTTAAACCATGCTTACCAGGCAAATATTGTTCTCAACAAACAGGTGGTCGGCACATGCTCAGTAACGGTAACATTTGATCAGCAAAGCCTTGAGGCAATTTTAAACGTGCTGAAAACAACGCTCAACCTTACTTACAAAACCAATAATGGCCGCATTGAAATTACAGAGGCCGGATGTTAACGGGTGGATCAATATTGAGATGTGGGTTTAGTCGCTTGCTGTTTGTCACTATCCTGCTTTTTATTTCTTCCTCACTATACAGTCAGCCTAATCTCGATAAAAAAATTACCCTTCAACTTAATGATGTTACGCTGGCGCAAGTGCTTGCTCAACTCTCCGTTAAGAGTGGCGTTCAATTTTCTTACAATCCAAAAAAAATTGATGCCAACCTTACTGTAAGCTTTCAGGTAACTGAAAAAACAACTTCTGAAATTCTTGCCTACTTAGCCGAGCGTTTTGAATTAAACTATTCGTTTGTAGAAGGTCAGGTAATTCTTAAACCAGCCAAGCGGGTTGAAATACAGGTAACACAAGTGGTTACGTTAAGCGGCTATATAAAAGATGCCGCCACAGGCGAAGCTCTGATTGGGGCAACCATATATATAAAAAGCTTGAATGCCGGTGTGGCCAGCAACACGTCAGGCTTCTACTCGCTCACCATTCCATTGGGAGATTACGAAATAGCGACTTCGTTTATTGGATACAAGGCTGCAACTAAACAGATTGGCTTGCAAACTTCCATACTGGAAAATATTCTTCTTAGCGAAGATACGCCCGTATTGAAGGAAGTAGTTGTAACAGCTTCTAATGATGATGCCATGGCAGAAGCCCAATTAAACAAAACAACTGTGCGGCCACACACAGTAGAAGCGCGCCCCGCATTGTTTGGTGAGGCCGATGTATTAAAATCGTTGGAAAACATTCCCGGCTTTAAATTGCATTCCGATGGTTCAACATTCTATTATGTGCGAGGTGGCCAGCGTGATCAAAATCTTTTGCTGATAGATGATTCCCCAATTTATAACCCAAGTCACATGCTCGGTATTTTTTCAACGGTGATCCCCGATGCTGTTACCGACATTTCAATTTATAAAGGCGATATGCCCGCTTCGCTAGGCGGGCGGCTATCATCCGTACTCGACATACATACCAAAAAAGGAAACGATCAGCACACGCAGGTGTGGGGCAATGTGGGATTCATATCTACCAAACTTGGCGTGGAAGGCCCCATCACCAAAAACAAAAGTTCATTTCTTTTATCAGGTCGCTTTTCGCGATTGAAGTGGCTATTCCAACAGGCCGATGCAAGTATTAATAAGTTTGGATTCCATGACCTTACGGGAAAAATAAACTTTAAGCTAAACGCGAAGAACCGGGTTTTCTTTTCGTTTTATTCAGGCAGCGACAATTATTTTTCAGGTAACAATGGCATTAATTGGCAAAATAATGCGGCCACATTCCGGTGGAATCATATTTTAACGGAACGACTTTTTTTAAACACAACGCTTTCGGCAAGCGCCTACGAGTATTCATTGTTTACCGATGTTGCGAATCAGGTACGCTGGAATTCACGCATTGCCAATGCAAATCTAAAAGCCGACTTCTCTTACTTTATAAATCCGGCCAATGAATTTGATTTTGGCGTGAGCCTTAATGGATACAACTTCAATCCGGGAAATCTGCAACAGGGAAACTCAAACATCCCTATATCTAATGTATCGATGCGCAATGTGGTAGAGGGAGTGCTTTATGCAAATCATAAAATTGTGCTCACAAAAAAATGGAGCTTCAATACCGGGCTTCGTTTATCAAGCTGGACAAACACAGGCGAGGCATTTGAATTTGTTTTTGATGTCAATCACAAGCCGGTTGATACACTCTACTTTACACAAGGGCAGGCCTATCACACTTATGTAAAAGCCGAGCCACGAGTTACCATTCAGTATTTAATAGATACTCAATCGTCTGTTAAAGCAAGTTATGCGCGCAACACTCAAAATGTGCATCTCATCTCAAACTCCATTAGTCCCTTCACTTCGTTAGATGTGTGGCTGCCAAGTAGTATTAACATAAAGCCTCAACTGGCCGATCAGGCTTCGCTTGGGTATTATCGTTCGCTTTCCGGCAACCATATTTCTTTGGCAGTCGAAGTTTTTTACAAACAGATGTATAATCAAATTGACTACGAGACGCATGCCGAAAATTTTTTAAACCCAACATTTGAAAGTGAATTGCGCTTTGGTAAAGCCAGGGCGTATGGCATTGAGTGGTTGCTAAAAAAAGAAGAAGGGCGCTTGCGCGGATTAGTTGGTTACAGTTATGCGCGCGCTAAGCGAACTTTTGCCGACCTAAACGATGGTAAATCTTTCAACGCATTTTCCGATCGGCCACATCAGGCTAATATCATGCTTTCCTACAACCTTACTTCAAAATGGGAAGTGGGCATTAATTGGAATTACCTTACGGGAGCGCCCTTCTCCTCACCGGTTAGTTTTTATTCATTCAATGGATTGGAAGTACCATTATACGGACAAAAGAATAACGATCGACTTCCGAACTATCACCGACTGGATGCCTCAGCCACTCTTAAGCTAAATAAGCGATCCGAATCTAACTATCAGCATAGCCTTACGTTTAGCATTTATAATTTGTATGGACGCAAAAATGCGGTGTTTATCAACTACAACAAAAACCAGTTGGGCGATCGCGATTTTAAAATTCCGTCCAATCTGTTGGTAAGTGAACGCACTGTTTCGCAGATTTTTTTATTTCAATTTACACCGGCCATCTCCTATATTTTTAAATGGAAATGAAAACCAAGATTTTGATTTTCGTAATTGTTGTATGTGCTGCTTGCGAAGAGCGCATTGACGCACCGTTACAAATACGCAACACAAACTTAGTGGTAGTAGAAGGTGTGCTTACAAACGAAAACAAAGCTCACAGCATAAAGCTCACGCTGCCCTATCAAACGATTAATGGACAAGCCGCAGCCGCAAGCGGTGCAACTGTTAAAATTTACGAAGGCACACTGAACAACTACCCTTTAATTGAAACCCCGGTCGGCTCGGGCGAATATCATACGCCCCGATTCAGCGCAGTGTTTGGTTCCATATATACATTACTTATTCAATATCAGGGCAATCAATATCTTGCTCAAGATAGTTCTATACCCGTTGAGCCCCTAAGCACATTAGATTATCAAAAAGTAAATGACCGATATAAATTAGTTTTTAATGCCTCTGGCGATTTAGCAAATTACATTGACTATTCAATCTATTGGCAAACCACGCCTGAGTGTTTACCAGCGAACCCATGCGAAGGCCGGCTTGTATTTTATGATTTAAAAACGATAGACGTGAATGAAATTTTTAAACCTGCAAAAGAAGATTTTAGCTTTCCTGTAAACTCAGTAGTGATCAGAAAAAAATATTCAGTAAGCCCCGCCTATCGTGCTTTCCTACGATCGGTGCTTAGCGAAACGGAATGGCGGGGCGGTCTTTTTGATGTAGATCGGGCCAATGCTACCACCAACCTGAGTGCAGGTGCTGTTGGATTTTTTGCAGTAACCACAGTGCTAACCGACACCACGGCAATCGTAGAAAAACCTTGATTTAATCCTCATTTTTAAAGATTTCAAAAAAATAGAGAATCCCGATAAGGGTAATCTACTTGTTTGGGGTTTTAGTGATTGAAGGGTTTATAATAAGCCTGAAAACTAAAATGAAACAAAACAAATTTCTTATGAAAACAACAAAATTAATTTCTGGTTTGGCTGTGGCTTGTATAGGGATGGTGCTTTCCTTTACCTCATGCGAACCCAACGAACAGGTTGAACCACAGAAGGACTTGCTGCCTGCCCGCTTTCGGGTGGAAATTCCAAACTCCATCAGTAACATAAATGGTTTCAATAGCGGGCGGGCGTCAGGTCGCATTAAAGAAGATACGCTTCAGGGCAATGATATTTATCTTCACCTGAATACATTTATTGCGGTGGGCGATGGGGCTGCCCAAATTGCGGAGGAAATAATTAACGGAATCCGAAAGTATAAAATTGACCGGGTGCAGTCATTGACTTTTACCAGTGATGATGACGGCCGCACCAAAAACTTAGTTGTTCTTTCTGATGTTGCCTTTGAGGGAGCCTCATGGGATTATGAACTTACCGTTACCGATGCGCAATCAGAAACTCAAACAGACGGTGGAAAGGCATTGCAGGTTTTCTGGAATCGCAGTCAACTTGTAAAAGGTATCGCCATCATAAAACCATTCAATACTGATCGAATTGAAAATGCAGATTCAAAGGATGCCGTGTTTCGTATAGACTATACTGAAGGTGGCAGTCTAAGTTATGATGCCTACATGGAAGTTACTATTTCAGGACTAACGTTAGACAATCCGCTCAATGATCCGTTTTCGGTAAGTACCTTGAAGATGTTTGCAGGCAAGAAGGGAGATGTAGTTGATGTGTTTGGAAATACCAATCATCCTAACGCAAAATTTTTCACAGGTAATGTGGGCTTCAACTGGGCATTTGTTGCCTCCGGCAATGATGCAACCGATATTGGTGTAGCTGAAGTAGGTTTGCCACCAAGCGCCTTAGATAATGGGCAGCGAGATGTTTTGCTCAAAGAGTTTTCAATTAAAAATGTATTCACGAACGAGATCGAAACCGTTTGGCCAGGCATTGACCAAAACCTGCTCAATTCGTACCTTGCTAATACAGAAGCCCCTGGTTATTTTGGTGGCAAAAGCGGGTTTATTTCAGCAGGCGTTTCGCCAGGCGTAAATTGGGATGTGCTTGCCAATCGCATAAAAGTGTTGGCCCCTTACAATCCAAAAACAATTAGTCAACTAGTAGTTACATTCAAATAATACTGTCTTGCTCACTCGGGTTAAACCGTTGATGCAAAAGAAGAGCTAAGTGCGCAATCAAATTTATAAAGACCTCTGGCGAAAGCCGGAGGTTTTTGTTTCTTTGCATTCTAAATTTTGAGATATGAGATTATATTCTTTGATTTTCCTACTTCTGCTAAGCGCCAGCTTGCCCGCACAATCAAAAAAAGAACTTACGGCCGAAGTCGCTAAACTTAAAAGCCAGATTTTGGAATTACAAAAACCCAAGGTTGCCAACCTGAATGACGAAACTAAGAAAGCCAGCTACGGACTTGGGGTGTTGATCGCTTCTAATTTAAAAAGTCAAGGTGGTGATTCTGTAAATCTTGAATCACTCTATTTTGGAATACAAGATGTGTTTAATAAAAAAGATTTGATTATTAATCAGCAAGAGTGCTCCGTGATTGTGCAGACATACATGCAAGAAGCAAATGAAAAAAAGACGGCTGCAATGAGAGTGGAAGGAGAAACGTTTCTTGCCGAGAATAAAACCAAGGAAGGAGTAAAAGTAACTGAATCAGGGTTGCAATATAAAGTTCTAAAATCAGGAACCGGAAAAATGCCAACCGCTAATGATGAAGTTACTGTTCACTACGCAGGCACACTGATTGACGGAACAGAGTTTGATAGCTCAATCAAACGAGGCCAGCCTGCTACATTTGGAGTAAGTGAAGTAATCACTGCCTGGACTGAAGCTTTACAGTTAATGCAGGAAGGGGATAAGTGGATAATATTTGTTCCTTCAGAACTAGGTTATGGAGAAAGAGGTGCTGGTGGTCAGATCCCTCCTTATTCGGCTTTGATTTTTGAATTAGAGTTGATTAAGGTGAATTAACATCTGATAATTAATAATTAATAATTGTCAATTATCAACTTACTTTCACAACAGCCTTCCCATAAACTTTGCGATCCAATAAATCCTGCAAGGCTTTTGGTGCATCGGGCAACTCATAAATTTTGTGGATGTGCTGGTTGATTTTACCCTCCTTAATCCACGTAAGTAGCTGCAAAAAATTTTGCATGCTTTGTTCGGGTTCGCGCTCGGCAAAACTTCCCCAAAATACGCCAACTATTGAAGCTCCTTTTAACAAAGGAAGATTAGCAGCAAAGGATGGAATGATGCCCGAAGCAAAGCCAACAACTAAATACCGGCCGCGCCATGCAATTGATCGTAAGGCTTGTTCGGCAAGTGGTCCGCCAATAGGATCATAAATAACATCTACTCCTTTGTCATTTGTTATCTCTTTAATTCGGGCACGTAAGTCTTCGGTTGAATAATTGATTACGTGTTGCGCACCCATCTCCTTGCATACAACAAGTTTTTCATCGCTTGAGGCTGCGGCAATTACTATAGCTCCCATAATTTTTGCAAGCTCAACAGCAGCCAAGCCTACTCCACCAGCAGCGCCAAGCACAAGTAATGTTTCTCCAGCCTTTATTTGCGCTCTGTCTTTCAATGCATGATACGAAGTGCCGTAAGTATAAAGCGTGCAGGCTGCGGAAATAAAATCTAATTCATTGGGAACCCTAAAAACCCGATTTGCTTTTACGGCAACGTATTCAGCGAAGCCACCCCAGCCGCAAAGCGCTACTACTTTGTCGCCTTTCTTCAAATGCTTTACATTTTCTCCTACGGAAGAAATAGTTCCTGATACTTCACCACCAGGGCTAAAAGGTAATGTTGGCTTGAATTGATATTTATTTTGAATGATTAAGACATCCGGGAAGTTGACCCCGCAAGCTTTCACTTGTATTAATACCTCATCTGATTTTATAGTAGGGATAGAAACTTCAGCAAGCACTAACGAATCAGGAAGCCCATATTGAAGACATTGAATTGCTTTCATAGTCATAGCTTATAAAGGAAATATAATCTGTGCTTTAATGGTAAAACTTTAATAGTCTCTGATTTTTCTAACCACAGAGTGCACAGAGAAATCACAAGATATAATGACCCAATTGATATTAGCGATTAGCAGTTTACTTACTAAAGATTTTCGTTAGTAAGTTCTTCTTTGGTGGTGCCGCTAACTTATCTAACGCAGTGCGCAAATGGATGAGGAAGGCATCATCTTTTAGGATATAGTCAATCACTTTCATTTTTTTTGTTTTTGCCCGAAGAATTTCTTCGTTGATGGCCGTGATATAGATTACCGGAAT
>JBBSBG010000009.1:0-24475 GCA_038251495.1 Cytophagales bacterium | reverse complement strand
GAGTTAAAGAAATCAAAAGAATTAGATCCTAAAACCCTACATTTTTGTAGTTGGTATTTTAACATTCCACAGACTGAACTTCATGCTTCATCTTTCTACCGTTGATGGTACTACACTTAAGTTGCTAAAAGAAATTTTTACCATTTCTTTTATTCAAAAGCAGTTTGCTCTTGCAGGTGGAACGTCATTGGCTTTGCAGATAGGGCACAGAACATCTATTGATCTTGATTTATTCTCGCCCCAACTGTTTCTTCCTTTAGAAATTGAAGCCCTCTTGGCAGGTAGTTCAACTTGGAAGTATGAGCCAATGGCCAAAAGTGAGAGAATGTTGTTTTGCAATCTTGATAATGTCAAATGTGATTTTGTCTATGAACCATTCCCATTAATAGAACCTTTTTTAACGGTAGATACAATTCAACTATACTCTGTACCGGATATTGCTGCTATGAAAATGCATACCATTTGTGGCCGTGGAAAAAGAAAAGATTTCTTTAATATCTATGCTCTCCTACAAGAATATAGTTGGGATCAGATGTTAAAATGGTTTCAATTAAAGTATGGCGAATCTCAACTCTTCTTCCTCTGGAAAAGTATAACCTATTTTACTGATGCTGACGAAGATGTTGATATAAAAGGTATTGCTCCTTATTCCTATTCATGGGATGAAGTAAAAGCTGAAATAATCACTAAGTGTAGATTTCAATAGGGCCATGGACGCGCGCATCAAAGAACTTCTCAATCCTTCCGTGTTACATACAGTAAGCGGACTTGAGTTAGTTGCGCGTATTATTGTTGAAGGCTTTATGAGTGGCAGCAACAAAAGTCAATCGGTTGGCGCTGGGCAAGAGTTTAGTCAGTATAGAAGTTACCAACCCGGTGATGACTTGCGACAATTAGATTGGAAAATGTTTGCGCGCACCGAACGCTACTATATCAAGCAAGCAGAGATTGAAACCAATATCACGGTTAAGTTCATGCTGGACGCAAGTCATTCCATGGCTTATACAGAAAATGGTGTGAGCAAAATGCAGTATGCTAAGGTGATGATTGCGGCATTAGCCTATCTGGCGCGCAAGCAAAGCGATACCTTTGGATTATATGCAGTAAATGATCAGCAGATTAAAAGTGTGTTGCCACGATTTGAGCAGCAACAGTTTTTGCGATTCCTGACGGAACTTATTCATGTAAAAAGTGAGGGGGTGTGGGAAAAAGGGAACAGCATTGAGCAATTGTTTGATCATCATGGAAAGGAGATGATCATTTTTGTTACCGACATGTATGATGAAACAAGAGACATTCATCAATTTATATCGCGATTAAAAACATCGCGAAACGAGGTGATTGTTTTTCATTTGCTGGGCAAGACGGAATCTACATTTGACTATAGAGGTTCGTTTACATTCGAAGATCTGGAAACCGGAACCCGAACAAAGGTTGATAGCTATTCAGAACAGAAAGCGTATCAACAAAGAATGCAGGATTGGTTGGAGGAATCGAGGAGTTGGATGTTGGAGAAACAAATCAACTATAACTTAGTGTATCTGGATCAACCTGTTGAGTTGGTGTTACAGAATTTTTTAGCTGTGCGTAAGCGATTAGCCCGATGATTCAGTTTACGCAACCTATATTTCTTTGGGCGTTAACAGCGCTCGCAGTACCGATTGGCATTCATTTGCTAAGTCGCAAGGAAGGCAAGGTTGTGAAAATGGGAAGCTTGCGCCACTTGCGTGAAACGAGTACGCAACAGTTCAAAGGAATTAAACTGAATGAAATTTTATTACTCGCCTTGCGATGCTTGCTTATTATTTTGTTTGTGGGTTTGCTTGCCGGATTTCAATGGAACAGCAATGATTTAAAGAAATGGGTGTTGGTAGAACCGGGTTTAGAAAACAATCCACAAGTAAAGGAAGTAGCGGATAGCCTTGAAGAAGATGGATTTGAATGGCGTTGGTTGCAGAAGGGATTCCCTTTGCGGGAACAGCAACAAGTAGAAGAAACAAATTATTGGCGTGAAATTAATGATCTCAACAATGAAAATGTATCACGTGCAATAGTTTTTTCAAGAAGTGCCATAAAGAATTTTGGTGGGGTACGTCCTGAAATGGATTCAGCGATTACCTGGATAAGTATTCAAGGTAATACGAATGAATTCCTACTTCAAGCATTGAAGAAAAGTGAAAACCAATTCTTGATCAGAAAAGGAAGTGCCACCGCTGAAAAGACTTCTTTTAATACAGAACAAGTTTCCGCACTTCCTGATTCTCTTGTTGCTGATCCGATAAGGCAAATTGAAATTTTACTTGTGTCGGATGAATCGCATGCATCCGATATGCAAATTCTTAAAGCGGCTGTGCATGCAATAGAACAGACTATGCCGGTTGAATTTAAAATTCAAAATTCAAGAAATATGGAAACGGGAAGTGATTGGGTATTCTGGTTGTCAGATCAGGCGATTCCAACAATTGAGTCATCAAATCTTGTTGCTCTAAAACCTAAAACTACGAATCAGTTGATCAGTCAGGTTGAAGTAAATAAATGGACGATAAACAAACGACTTACGTTTGATGTTGCCCGCAATGAAAACTTGAGTCTGCAGTTAGCTGAGTTAATGCTCGCTGATTCGAAACTAACTACCCGATTAGATCACCATGACGTACGCGTACTTCCTGATTCTGTAATTCTCTCAGGAAGTCATAAGGCGGAGTCTGCGTTGAAAGCAGGATTGTTAGCAACCTCGCCAAATAAATTTGTTCTCTTGTTATTTCTTTTGGTATTGATCACAGAACGAATTATCGCTTACGCCAGAAAACAATGAGTGTAGCTGAAGCCCGATATCGAATTCAAACCTTAAAGAGACGGTATTTGCTGTTGCGAGCGCTTGAGATTATTCTGTATGCTTCCGCTGGATTCTTATTAGTCTTTGCTTTAACGGGTTTGTTCACGTCTTCATTAATATGGAAACTTTCACTCTCATCATTTGCAGTATTAATTATAGTTACTCAACAAGCATTGCACTACAAAATATTTTCACTTAGTCATATAGTCTTCATTCAATATCTTAATCGACATTATCCGCAACTTGAAGAGAGTGCTGATTTATTTATGCAAGCGGAGACTGCTATGAATCCACTTCAACAATTGCAGCTTGAAAAGACATTAAATAATTTTAATTCTTTATATCCAAAAATAAAGTTGCCGAATTCATTAGCCAAATCCTTGGTGGTTTTGGTTGTTGGTGTGCTTTTCTATTTTGGTTTAACTGCTTTTCTTCCAAAGCCAATACTTACCACGGAAGTTGCTGGCAGCTCGCCACTCGAACAAATAAATGGAAGGAAAAAACCAAAGGCAGTTACCATCAAAAAACTTAGCATTGAAGTGAGTCCACCTGCTTACACGGCAATAAAAAATTCAACTGCCGAGAGTCCACATTTACTGATCCCGGAAGGAAGCGTTGTTAACTGGACCGCTAATTTTTCTGACGAGATAATTCAGGCTAAAATACTTTTCTCCGGAAAGGATTCTATTGTTATGAAAAAGATGGATGCTAACTCATACTCAACAACTCGTGTAACGAATGAATCCGGATTCTATCAAATACAATGGCAGTATGATAATGATACCATCACGTCAGATTATTATAAGATAGAACTTATAAAAGATCAAGTTCCCAAAGTGACGATTGATAACCTCAATCAGTTTACACGATTTTCCTTTTCGGATAATCTTACCGTGCTTGTTAAATCAACCTTGCGTGATGACTACGGGCTTGCCGATGCATCTATCATAGCCACGGTGAGCAAAGGAAGCGGGGAATCAGTAAAGTTCAGAGAAGAGCGATTGCGATTTGAGAGACCGAAAAAGATTTCGGGTAAGAATGTTGCTGCTGAGATTACATTGAACTTAAACAAACTGGGCATGGAGCCGGGGGATGAACTTTATTTTTATGTGGAGGCTATGGATAACAAAAAACCAACTCCTAATTATAATCGAACTGAAACATTTTTTATTGCCTTGCAAGACACCGCTAAAGTTGATTTTGTAGAGGATGAAGGTTTGGGTGTTGATTTGATGCCGGAATATTTTAGAAGTCAACGCCAAATTATTTTCGACTCAGAAAAGTTGCTGCGTGAAAGAAAAAGAATGACAAAGCAGCAATTCAACTCAACCAGTAACGAGTTGGGCTACGATCAAAAAGTATTGCGCTTGCGTTATGGACAATTTTTAGGGGAAGAATTTGAAGGCCAGATTGGTAAAGCTGAGATTGATGATCATGAAGATGAATCGACTGAAGAGATAATAGAAAAGTTTAGTCACACGCATGATAAAGAAAACGAGCACAACTTAGTAGCTGAAAAAAAACCAAGTGTTATAGAACATGCCCATAACGATCCGAATGCTAAAGAAGATCCGTTAGCAGCCTTTGCTCACAATCACGATGATGGTGAAGTGGCGACTTTCTTTGTTCAATCGGTGCGTGCAAAATTGAAAGCTGCACTTACGGTAATGTGGGATGCAGAGCTTCACTTGCGATTATTCGATCCGGAGAAATCATTGCCGTATCAATACACTGCTTTGAAATTATTAAAGGAGATCAGCAATGATTCGCGCATCTATGTGCACCGCACGGGGTTCGATCCGCCACCTTTAAAGGAAGAGAAGCGGCTCACTGGCGACTTGAGTGAAGTGCAAACTTCAACAGGTAAAAGAATGGTTGAAGAAAATGATTCCTATCAAAACATAAGAAAAGCGTTAACGCTGACTGAGCAGATGGTTGGAGCAAATCGAATTGAGACCTCTGCAACAGAGCAACAAATATTTTATAAAGCCGGACAAGAGCTGGCGCAAATTGTTTTAGAGCAACCCAATTATCTGGAAGGATTAACCTCATTAAAATCATTGGTCGATGGTGAAGGCGAAGCGAAAGAGCAAAGGGCAATACTTTTGAAAGTCCGCTCAGTGTTGTGGCGCGTATTACCACAGCAGCCGAGTTCGCCTACTAAAAAGCAACTGACTACGCATTCGCTCGATCAGCAATTTTTACAAAGTTTGGAAACACTGCGCAATGAATAGTGCTTCACTTAATATTCAGCCGCTGTTTCCACTCTGGATGATAATCTTAGGAGCAATAGTCTTGCTTGGCTTTCTTGTGTGGAAAGAAATTGGAAGAAAGATAAGGTTCTTACCTGCAAGAATTACGGCCGTTGTGTTTATGATTTGTTCAATTGTTGCCTGGTTCATACAGCCAACGCACACAGTAGAAAGGGAAACGACCGGAGTCATTATGCTCACAAAAAATTATGATCTTGATAAAGTTGATAGTCTTGTTAAAAAATATCCCGAGCTAGGCGTTCTACGCTTGAATGATGCAAATGATTTTAAAAATTCACGCCTCATACAGTCTTATGAATTATCTGATTATAAATCGGAGATAGCTTTTGTTGTTGGAGATGGGCTTCCTGCCTACGGAGAAGAAATTATTAGCACCTCGTACACATTTATTCCCGGCAAACTTCCAATAGGAGTTACTCAACTGGTAATTCCTGCAAACGTACATGTTGGACAAACCGCAGCAGTTACTGGAACAATCAATACTGAAGGAAGCACAACTTTAATTTTGAAAGGACCTGGCCAGGCTGAGGACTCAGTTACATTGAAAGGCGCAGGCCAAAAGTCATTTTCACTTTATTTTCAATCGCGACAAGCAGGATTGTTTCAGTACACATTATCCATGCGTGATAGTCTGAATAATAAAACTGAAGCGCAACTGCCCATTGAAATAAAAGCAGAAGAAAAGCTAAACATTCTCTTTCTTCAAAAATTTCCGACAGCGGAAGTACGCTATTTAAAAAACTTTTTGGCAGAAAAAGGCCATGCGATTACAGTGCGATCACAAATTTCAAAAACTAATTTTCATTATGAATTCTCTAATCGGGAGTCAATTAGAATCGGTCGACTGACAACCGAACTATTGGAAGCGGTTGATTTAGTTTTGCTTGACAGCGAATCGCTGAACGGACTAAGTGCATCAGAACTAAAAAGTCTGGAGCAATCGTGCCGCCAAGGCTTGGGGGCTATTGTTTTATTTAATTCAACAGATAGTAAAGATAAAATTCCATTGTTGAATGCTTCGGCAAAAAGCTACGAACAAGATACCGTTCGCTTAAAGGGAGTTTCAAACAGTTTTGTGTTACCGGCAACTCCTGTTTCCATTGTTGCTCCTACGATTACTCCGGTTACGGTTTCGTCAAATCGTGTGCTATCGGGGTTTGTGAATCTGGGTGCAGGCAAAGCAGGATTTCAATTGTTATACGAAACCTATCGTCTATTACTAGAAGGAAAAGCTTTCGACTATGCCGATGTATGGTCGCCTTTATTGGAAGCAACGACAAGACTAAAGTCACAACAGTTTAAAATTCAAATCGAAAATCAGTTTCCTTATTATACCGATGAATCACTTTCAGTAAGTGTGATTGCCGCTAATGAAGAACCCGTATTAAAAAGTGAAAGCACGCTTCTTCCTTTACAGGAGGATGTAATTGTCGATGACTATTGGCATGCAACCACCTGGGCTGGCAAAGCCGGCTGGCATCAATTGTATACGCAGGATTCTACACGACTTAATTATTTTGTTGTTCCAGCAAATGATTGGCAACCGCTAAGAATAGCGAATCAGCACAAGCAACATCAATCGCGGTCAACTTCTTATTCAGAACGAACTCAACGAGAATTGATTTCTATTGCGAAGCCAATCTCACGGCTTTTATTTTTCATCGTCTTTCTTTTGGCATCAGGTTTCTTGTGGCTGGCACCTAAATTGTAGTTTCTGCTGAAATACATCGTCCTCTTTGAGATACGATGCTTGAAATTTGAGTACCGCATTTTAAACTTTGTGTTACCTTCGTGACTTTGCGCCTTTGTGGCTCAACTAACTTTATTTAAATAGTAATACGAGGGCACAATAAGAACACTACTTAACATGATTTATATTAGTATTTTAATTATGACCAGATGATTTCAAAACGCCTTATAAAATTTACCTTCCCAATAGTCGCATTAGCTGCGATTTATTTTTTAGGTCCAGCTCCCAAACCTCCAATTTATGATTTAGCTCCGATTGTTGTGCCGGCAGGGGCAGCATTAGAAAGTTATGTGGCCGCAAACGAAGCACAGCATAAAATTAAACCCGACAACGAAGCCCGCATTGTTTGGCACGATAGCACAAAACAAAAGACCGAGTACGCAGTAGTTTATTTGCATGGATTTTCAGCAAGCCAGATTGAGGGCGATCCGGTTCATCGAAGATTAGCGAAAGACTTTGGATGTAATTTATATTTATCTCGTTTGGCTGATCATGGCATTGACACAACTGAAACGTTATTACTTTTTACAGCCGACAGAATTTGGGAAAGCACTAAGCAAGCATTGGCAATTGGCAAACAATTAGGGAATAAAGTTATTTTGGTTAGTACATCAACAGGAGGCTCGCTTGCCTTAATGCTCGCGGCTTATTATCCGGATGATGTACATGCATTGATTAACATGTCGCCCAACATTGCCATCAATGACCCCGCAGCTTTTTTATTGAATGATCCCTGGGGGTTGCAGATTGCTCGCACTGTGCTCGGTGGAAAATACCGAATCACCGGAGCCAGCGAAGAGCATGCAAAATTCTGGAACAAGAAGTATCGCTTAGAATCATTAGTGCAGCTGGAAGAATTGATTGAGACAACCATGACAAACGAACTCTTTCAGAAAGTAACACAGCCCTCACTTACCCTTTATTATTATAAGAATGAAACCGAGCAAGACCCTGAGGTTAAAGTGAGTGCTATGTTAAAAATGAATGAGCAATTGGCTACACCTGATAATTTGAAAGAAGCAATAGCTTTCCCGAATGCGGGCGTGCATGTTATAGGTTGCTCTATGACTTCTAATGATGTAGAAGGAGTTTATAGTGCCATTAAGAAGTTTGCAGTTGAAAAGTTGGGTATGGATGTCATTTTGTAAATCAGTATTAATTCTACCAATGTGTAATTAAATAAAACTGACTTATCCCGAAAGGATTAAATATTAATAACCACCGATTGTATCGGTGAACCAAGAAATGTAAATTGACAGAACCACGAAATGGTTCAACACCATGAGCACCTATACCCAAATACTCTACCAGATTGTGTTCAGCACAAAAGACCGAACACCTACCCTGACGGCACCTCATCGTAGGGAACTTTTTAGGTATATGGCAGGAATACTTGAAAACAAAAAGTGTCATCTCTATCAAATCAATGGCGTGGAAGATCATCTCCACATTCTCACACACCTGCATCCATCCGCAGCGTTGGCTGATCTTGTTAAAGATATTAAGTTGGCGAGTACAAAATTTATTAAAGTGAATGACTTCTTTCTGCAGTTTAGCGGTTGGCAAGACGGCTATGGTGCATTCACCTACTCAATCGATCGGAAAGAAATCTTGATAAACTATATTAAAAATCAGGAAGAGCATCACAAGACCAAAACCTTCCGCGATGAATACATAGACCTGCTAAAAGAACATGGGGTTCAGTATGACGAAAAGTATTTATTGTAGCTCAACCCTTTCAGGGTTGTTAAGCTGGAGGATCCTTTGCAACACCGCATTTCATACGGTGTTATTTTTTAGTTTAATCCCTTCGGGATTTAAATGAGTATTTTTAAGGATGGTAAAACAAGAATTGATCGATAAACTTAAAGTAAATCATACAGCCTTTACGGACTATATAAATCGATTGACTGTTGAAGAGTTTATGTTAAGCCGAAATAAAAAGTGGACGGCTGGCCAGCAGCTGGAGCATATCCGCATAAGCGTGAAACCAGTAACCCAAGCCCTTTCAATGCCTAAGTTAGGATTGAAGGCTATGTTTGGCAAGGCTAATCGACCCAGTAAATCGTTTGAAGAATTGGTAGCGAAGTATAAACTCAAATTGCAAGAAGGGGGTGTTGCAACCAGTCGGTTTATTCCCGAAGAAGTGACATTTGAACAAAAAGCACAACTTATAAAATCTGTAAATGAGTTGGCTACTAAGTTGTGCAAACAACTACTTGACTATTCGGAGCAAGATCTGGATGAATTGATCTTGCCACATCCACTTTTGGGTAAACTGACCTTACGGGAGATGGTGTACTTTACGATGTATCATGTGCTGCATCATCATAAGTCAATTGAGGAGAACTCTAGAAAATGAAAAGCTATTTAAAATATTTTCCGCTTTTGTCAATTGGGGTGAATGTTTATTGCTGGTGTGTTTGGCTGATTTCATTTAATAAATATTCGACTCACGAAGATCGAAGCAAATTTTTTCTTCCATACATGCCATTCAATTCAACTGGGCTAGTAATTTTTGGATGCGTTGTACTTGCTATATTTTCCATAGTAATCTTATTGAAAAGAGAATTAGTTAATAGGCCAACTACGCTTATACTTCAAGCTATTCTAGTTGTCTTTCTATTTCTGAATCTATTTCAATTAAGGGCATCTCTAAAAACTCCGCTTACCCTTCTCTTCTGGAGAAGGGGCAGGGGTTGAGGTAATGAAAGCAAGGGTTTTTAGAGATGCCCTTAATATAGAAGTAAGGGTTTGTGTCCTCATAAACCTTTATGAATAAATCTTTCTCGTACTTTTGCGTTTCATTTTTTGGCAATGAAACTCAAGCTGACCACCAGCTATAAGCAAATCTTGTTCATGGCGTTGCCAATCTCCTTGGCAATGGTTGTGCCGCAAATCAATTTCATTACCAACAATATTTTTTTAGGTGCGTTGGGCGAACAAGAATTAGCCAGTGCCGGCATTACAGGCGTTTACTATTTGATTTTTGCTGTTATCGGCAATGGATTAAACAACGGTCTGCAAGCCCTCATTGCCCGCAGGGCCGGACAAAATTTGCCTAAGGAAATCGGTAAGCTTTTCTATCATGGAGTTTGGATTGCTTTGGCGATTGCCTTTTTAGGAATCGGTATTACCTACTTAGTCGCGCCAACCGTTCTTCATTTTACAATTCATAACACTTTGATTGCCGATCAGGTGATTGACTTTTTGCTTATCCGCATTTGGGGATTGCCATTTCTTTATTTATATGTGATGCGCAACGCGTTGTTAGTTGGCACAAACCAAACTCGATTTTTAGTATATGGAGCTTTAGCAGAAGCATTAGTAAATATCTTTCTCGATTATTCAATGATCTATGGCCATTTCGGATTTCCTGAGCTGGGATTTAATGGTGCTGCTTACGCTTCTATTTTAGCGGAAGGTTCCGGACTACTCGTACTCTACTTAGTCATAAATGCTAAAGGCTTCCATAAAACTTTCGCATTCTTTGAACAGACCAAAATAGAATTTTCAGTTGTTAAAGTAATCCTGACTATTTCTGCGCCTTTGATTTTGCAGTTTGCAATCAGCATTATGAGTTGGGAATATTTTTATATTCTGGTAGAGCACCATGGGCCGCGAGCATTGGCTATCTCGAACATCATGCGCAATATCTTCGGCCTGTTTGGAATTTTCTGTTGGGCATTTGCAAGCACAGCCAACACCATGGTGAGTAACATAATTGGTCAGGGACGACAGGATGAAGTTATTCCCTTGGTGAACCGGATCATGAAGTTAAGCTTGGGAGTTTCCAGTTTTATCTTTTTGATTTTGAATCTGATCCCGTATTGGTTTCTTTCCTTTTATAATCAGGGTGATGGTTTTGTTGAAGAAGCAATTCCGATTGTTCGCATTGTGTCCGTGGCCTTGCTGCTGATGTCGGTGGGCACCATCTGGCTTAATGCCGTTACGGGTACTGGTAATTCGCGAGTGAATCTGCTGATTGAGTTTATCACGATTGTGGTTTATTGCATTTATGTTTTCTTTGTTTTGGAGAAATGGAATTTATCTCTTGCGTGGGGTTGGGTTAGCGAATGGGTTTACTGGATTAGTATGTTTGTGATGTCCTTCTTTTATATGCGATCAGGGAAGTGGCGGGATAAGGTTATTTGAATCTGGTTTTCTCCTTAAGGTCATTGCGGGCGGGGAACGAACCCCGTAATCTCATAATATAAAGACCTTAGTTGTCGACAGCGCAATGTCGAATGAAATAGCTCTAAAAAATATTAGAAATTTGGGGTTTATATAGTGGACATATAGGCAATGCTTATATTCGGTTGTTGTGTGTAATGCCTGCCCGACAGTTTATAGTTTCATTCCGCACAGTCAGGCACATTTGCATTGCCGCACATCCGACACTCAAACCAAAGCAATGCAAAAGAGCCAATCTTTCCCACCCACAAGGTAAGTGACAGAAAATAAGATACTGACGACCAATAACCCACCAGACAAATCATTAAAACCCGACCATATTTTTGACTAAATTTGGACTAAAGTGAAATAATTTGAAGACTCATCATAAAATAATTAACGGGGACAGCAGACAAATGACCGACTTACCAGACAACTCGGTTCATTTGGCAATCACCTCTCCACCCTATTGGCAGCTAAAGGACTACGGTACAGACAACCAGATAGGGTTCCACGACAGTTACGAGAATTATATTAATAATCTAAACTTAGTCTGGAAAGAATGCTACCGTACTCTTCACAATGGATGCCGCTTATGCGTCAATATTGGCGACCAATTCGCAAGGGCAATTTACTATGGTCGCTATAAAGTAATTCCGATAAGGGAGGAAATTATTAAATTCTGCGAGAACATCGGGTTTGACTATATGGGTGCGGTTATTTGGCAAAAAGTGACAACATCAAATACGACAGGTGGTGGAGTTCAAATGGGTTCTTATCCTAATCCTCGCAACGGGATACTAAAGTTAGATTACGAATTCATACTTATTTTCAAAAAGCTTGGAGAATCTCCCAAACCAAATAAGGAGCAAAAAGAACTTTCTAAGATGACAGCAGAAGAGTGGAATACATTTTTCGCAGGACATTGGAACTTTACAGGGGCACGACAAAGCGTGCACATCGCAATGTTCCCTGAAGAGTTACCTAGACGATTGATAAAAATGTTTTCGTTTCATGGTGAAACGATTCTTGACCCTTTCGCAGGTAGCGGAACAACTTCCCTGGCAGCAAAAAATCTTGGAAGGGATTCTATAGGATTTGAAATAAATCCTGAGTTCATATCGATAATAAAGGAAAAGTTGGAAGTTCAACAAAAAGATTTGAACGGCACAACTTATGACTTCATTAAACAACAGGAAGAGCTTCTCAACTTCGAAAAAGAAATATTAAAACTTCCTTATATTTTCAAAGATCCCCACGCTCTTGATAAGAAGATAGATGTCAAAAAATTGCAGTTTGGCTCTAAGATAGATAACAACAGTTCGGTAAAACGTCAGGAGCTTTTTTCAATTAAAGAAGTAATTAGCCCGGAAAAGATTCGTCTAAGCAATGACCTCACTGTAAAATTAATCGGTATTAAAGAAGACCCAATCGTAAACGGTGAAGCCACTAAGTTTCTTCAAAAGAAGACAAAAGGAAAAAAAGTTTTTCTCAAATACGACACCATAAAATTCGACAGCGAGAATAATTTGCTCTGCTATATGTATTTGGAAAATAAAACTTTCATCAATGCCCACTTAATTAAGAATAGATTGGTTCAAGTAGATTCTGTTGGTGATTTCAAATACAAGGAAAAATTTTTGAATCTTCTAAAAGAAGCGCATGCCAGTTAATTTCACTCCCGCTCAGAGACAAGCATTACTTGGAGTTTTAGGAAACGGTAGACCTGCCGCAATTGGAGCGAGAAGATTAGCTCAAATACTTAATTTTCCAACAGGGGGAAATCAGGTTCAACTAAGAAGTCTCATTAAAGAGTGCATTGAATTTGATGGCGACTTAATTGGGGCGGCTACTGGAAGGCCGGCCGGCTTTTTCATCATAAGTACTTTAGGGGAATTGGAAATCTATCTTGACAGCTTAGAGAACAGGACAAGAAGTGATAACTCAAGGAGAAGCGCGTTAATAGCAAGCTGGAATAATGCTAATGGAAACCAAAATACAACTAAAATCATCTTGACTATTGCATGACAAAACGTTTCTCTAAAGAATTTGGTAAGAAGGAAAAAGTCCTCAACTACGCCACTCAAACCTATCAGCTATCGCGTCCAAACAAAGTTGGAACAGTCATGGCCCTAATAAGGGAATGCCAACCCAAGACAATTGAACAATGGGAGAAATGGTACTTTGAAAATGCCACCACAGACGGAAAGACTCCTTCAAAAATCACAAAGGAAAGTTTGGAAGAACTGGGGGAAAGGCTATTTGTAAAAATTAAGAAAATTGTAATTCCAGAGTGGACTGAAGCATTTAATCAACTCACTCTACAGGACTGTATTGACTACATTCACAACCTAACTATCAACAGAACATTTGATGGCTTTATTAGGGAGAAATCTGTAATTGAAGATAATATAGCAAAGACCTTCCCTAATATAAAATTTTTAGAAAGTGACCCGCAACTTGACCATGCAGGAGATATCGATTACCTTGGTTGGGTTGGTGACAAAGCTTTTGGCATCCAAATCAAACCCGTGACAGCTAAAGCAAATTTTGGAAACTATTCAGCGACTGAAAGAATGAAAGCGAGTTTTGACGACTTCAAGAAAAAATTTGGTGGACAAGTTTTTATTGTCTTTAGCATTGACGACAAGATAAAAAACGAAGAAGTTACTGAGCTCATTGCCGCGGAAATAAAACGGCTGACAAAATAGGGCTTCCGAAAACCACACCAATGCCAGTGCCGCGCATGCCGACACACATCCAAAGCACTGGCATCCGTGTGGTTAAGTAACGGTTGCCTGCGGCACTGTGCATAACAAAATGTTTCTGCAATGGTGCGGTGGCGTGTAAGCTATAAATTTTTATCTTCGTTCAACTTTTGGTTTGGTGGGACAGGACGCGGCTTAGGAAGCGCACCACTGCAGAAACACAAACATTGGTAGCAATGCGGTTTGACAGGGAAGACTTAGATTTACTGTCACAGTTAGATATTACAGGTAATAAACTTAACTGGAGACCGTTCATATTTATAAAAGAAACTAATTTAACAAGTATGAAATTACTCTTAAGCCTACTTTCTATCTGCTTGACAATTTTGAGCTTTAAGTCCCAAGCACAACAAAGCAATAGTGTTACAAAATATCTTTCACCTCAAACGGTAAAATCAATTGACCCGTCAAACGTGGATTTCCAAGATCTACAATTTTTAAAGGAAACGCTAAAAGACAATAGAATAGTACTTCTCGGGGAACAATCACATGGTGAAGGGGCAACTTTTGAAGCTAAGGTGAGACTTATCAAATTTTTGCACCAAGAGTTAAATTACGAAATCATAAGTTTTGAAAGTGGGCTCTATGATAATTATAAAGCATTTGAAAATATTAAAGACACAAGCTATCGAGAAAGCCCATTGAAGGAAAGTATCTTTAGGATTTGGTCTGAATCTAAGGAGTTTGAACCGTTGTTAAAATACATCCATGAGAAGAAAGTTTCAACTCGACCATTAATTGTGACTGGATTCGATTGTCAGGCGGACAATATATTTAAGGATGAGTTTTTAAACGATTTACAGAATTTTCTAGGAACATCTATGAAACTAAGTGAACAGGAGGTTAATATTTTAGATGAAGTAATTTCAGCAGGACCTGAGTTTATAGTTGCTGACGAAGCAGATTCTATTCTATTTTTCAATACTTGTAGAAAAATAGTAACCAATTTGGAAAGCTTACAAAATTTTCAACATGACATTAAAGCAAAAATATTACGGCAATCTTTAATTAGCTGGCTTGAGATAATGAAAGGGGAAATGGATTTACTAAACGATGTCCCTGTAAAAGTCCAAAACCCAAGGGACTTTCAGATGGCTCAAAACCTAATCTTTCTGTCAGAGCTTTACCCTGAAAAGAAAATCATTGGTTGGGGTGCCTCCTATCATTTCGCAAATCAAATTGAACTCTTTAAGAACACGGACTTAACTAAATTTTATATTCAAAAATTAGACAGCCTACAAAAAAGCGAGGATCCAACTGACTTGGATCAAGAAGTGTCGGAGGCAGTGCCAATGGGTAGAATACTCAAAGACCATTTTGGATCTAAGGTTTACAGCATGTGTTTCTCGTCTTTTGAGGGTGAATTTGGAATGCTTGGCCATAATACAACTTCTCTTGATGCTATTCGACCACCTAGTGAAAGTATTGAATACGTACTTGCTATGAGAGGTAATAACTATACATTTGTTGACTACCGACCGATGCAGGATGTATCAATGTTTTACTCTTCTGCGTTAGGAAATCTGCCAGTATACGCGCCTTGGCAAAAAATCTTTGATGGTCTGTTCTTTATAAAAAAAACATTTCCACCCTCGTTTCCAATCTACCAAATCAAGAATCCTGAGAACCAAATAGAAAAAAGTATAGCCAAGCAAAACTACAAAGTCAACAACAGAAGCGTAAAACAATTAATTGACAAAGAAACTGGACTTGGAGTAAGTTACGCAAATGTTTATTTATTAAACACCTCAAAGGGTGTGGCTTCAAACTTAGATGGAGAATTCATATTTGTAGTTCCACAAGCGAAGCTTAGTGATAAAGTTGTTTTCTCGTCAATTGGCTATAAAACAGACACGCTTCTTGTTCGTGAATTTCTCAAAACAAATAGAATTGAGCTTAACCCAGTAGCAACTCAATTAGCAGAGATCGAAATTCGATCAAAACCACTTCGCGCAAAAGAAATAGTTAAACTTGCCGAAAAGAAGATAAGTAAGAACTACTATCAAAACGCTAACCAACAGGAGTTTTTCTACAGAGTAAAAACATACAAAGAAGACTCAGTAGTATTTAATGAAGAAGCCTCAGTTTTAGTTTATAATCCCATCGGGTATCAATCAAGCACAAACGCTTCCAGAAAATTAAAGGGGCAGATTTTACAATTTAGAAACACCACCAATAATGAAGATCGTAATAACTCGTGGACTGGAGTTGGCTCTTTATGGCTTATCTACACGCATGATCTTATTCTCGATAAGGATAATGTTTTGCACCGACCTGCGTACTATGATTTGAATCTAAAAGGAATAACGATGTACGAAAACAAAAGAGTTTACGAAATAAGTTTTGATTGTAAAAAACCAAGTGCTTACACAACAGGATTTGGATATCCGTCACCAATCTCAGCAAGCGGTACGATATTTATAGATGTTGACACTTATACAGTCTTGAAGATTGAAACTTTGATTCAACGCAAGAGCTACAAAAGTAAAAGACGACCAAATCTATTAATTGATCCATACGGACATCAACTCATTCAATCGTACAAGGAGTATGACGGTAGATACTTTTTAAATTATTCCAAACAAATTCATTTTGGTAGATGGACAGACACTAAGGCAATCACGTCTTCTCGTAACCTAGAAATTAGAGAACTACTTTCGACCGACATTATAGCCAAAGTAGCAGAATCATTTACTTTATCATTATCAAACATTAAATCAATGCGTGTGAAGGAAGAACCCAATTTTTGGATAAATCATAATATTAAACTTGAGGACAATGTAGAGGAAACCTACGAACTAATGGGACTATCGAAAAAGAATTAGATACCACACTGTTACCAACAAAATGTTTGTGCCAGCTTGGGGTTAAATGTAAATTTAAAGTTTTGTTTTCTTAATTTCGTCTAGTAATGTGGGACAGAGACGCGGCTTCGAAACCCAGCACGCAATAGACACAAACATTAGAATCATTTTTATCAACTTTCGAGATTACAAGGCCCTAACAGCTATCTTATAAAGACTAGATAGTAAACTAAAAAACTAACCTCTTCGTCTATCACGCTATGTTAAGAAAAATTGGCAAAGAATTATTAATCTTTATATCCCTATTCGCTTTAAATGTCTTTTTATATTGAGTAATCAGTTTTTGTTTCTTTGAAGAACACCATCAATTACCAGCCAATATTCATTGGCTTTGGTCTTAGGCCATTTCTTCAAATTGAAAGCAGATGTGCCAGCTTCTGAGCCTTGGAAAATATAATCCCGGATTGAATTCTTTTTCCATTGAAGCGGCTTATCGGGTTCACAAACGTCTGCTGAACCATTGCTAAACAGGAAATGCGCAGCTCCTTCACCGATCACTAAAGCATTTCCATTTTTATCAATACAGACGGCAGTCCGCTCATCTACACCAATACCTTTAGGCTTTTTAATCTTAAAATCTTTGGCCATGCGCGCCATAAACACAACGTGTCGTCCTTGTCGTTCACGTTGCGAATAATGTTGATCGGCAATCGTGTTTTCGAGAAAGGGTAGTTGAATAAAACTTTTAGAAACACTAACCGCCTTGGTATAAGGATTTGCTAATGCATCTTTCGAAAGTGCTGTATCGTGTTGCGCATCAAAAATATGATTACTGAGCACGGCACAGCCTGCGCTGGTTCCGCCAATCGGAATTTTCTTTTCTTCAATAAGAAACTTGATGGCCCCTGATACTTCCGAATCTTTCCAGTAGTTTACATAATTCCACTGATCGCCACCCGCAATAAATAAGGCTTCCGCTTCACGAATTCGCTTGCCGACTTGCTTACGCATGGCTTTTTCACGCGAATCAATCATTAAGGTTTCTACCGAATTTAGTCCCCCCATTTCATAGAGATAATCGTTGTATCCGATAGAGCCGGATGAACGAATAATTATAAAGTCTCCACCGCCAGATCGTGCAATCATCCACCTCATGGCAGCGTCTTGATCTTTTCCGCCACCCGCAAGCACAAAGCCTGCTTCGGTTTGGGTAACGGTGTCTTTCGAAGAACCAACTCTACCAATACTTGCGTGCAAAGTATCCTGTGCTTTAGCAACGGAAGCGAGAAAGAGCAGAAGAGCAAAAATAATTTTCATTTAAGCCTTAAAATATTCTTCCAGTTGCACCAACAAATCATCGCCTTCAATATCCTTCACAACTTTTCCTTTTTCCAGTACTACAATACGTTCACAGATTTCGGTGACATGGTTCAGATCATGACTGGAGATAAGGTAAGTTATCTGGCGCGCTTCTCGTTCTTGTTGTAAAAGGCGTTTCAACCGGATTTGCGAAGTGGGGTCAAGATTTTCGAATGGCTCATCCAGAATTACTACTTGTGGATTGCCGATAAAGGCCGCGACAATTCCAACTTTTTTCAAATTCCCTTTCGACAGATCACTAATGTATTTTTTCTTGCCCGTTATCTCTCCATTAAACAACTCTTCAAACTTTTCAAGAAACTGAGCGAGGTCAGCATCGCTATACTGATGAAGCTTGCCCACAAATTTGAAATACTCATCGGGAGTCAGGTAAGAGATTAGAAAATTTTCATCGAGATAGGATCCAACATAATGTTTCCAGTCATCGTTGCCAAGCACATTTATATTATCAATTGACACCGTGCCGCTTGTAGGCCGAATTAAGTCGAGAATCATTCGGAACAAAGTAGTTTTACCCGCTCCGTTATTTCCAACAAGGCCAAAACTTTCGCCCTTGCGAATATTCAAGCTTGAAATATTAACAACCGCCTCGTTGCCGTAACTTTTGGTTAAAGAAGAAATAAAAATCATAACATTAATCTTTTCGGAAGCCTGCAGCAATGGAATACTTGCGGGCTTGCAGTCGGTTTGTAGTAAGCGTTAATAATCGGGAACGAAAAACTAACCCAAGTATGCCAGCAAATCCCACCGCAATTAAGCCCCAGTTGGGGTGGCCTGCAATACTAAAAGGTAAGTAGAATATATAGGGTGCAAGAAGAATAGGAAATCCCATAAGATACTGCGCGGCACCAACTCCTTGATAATTCATCATACTACTTTTACTTAAATCTATTCGCTTCGGATTCCACATCGATAAATTCATGAGTATAAAAACATTAATGCCAATGTTAAACAACGTAGCTGCAAGATGGGTGAGCAGAATATGCCAACCGAAGTACACATAAGGAATGTTAAGCAGAAAACAGATAACGGTAATGATACACAATAACCAGTATTTCGATTCAACTACTTGCGCCAAGGATACGGGCCGGGTTAATGTAAAATCGAAATGATTGCTTTGCCAGCTAAACAGTAGTTGCCCATAGTTGATCATGAAAATTCCGGTAATGAAAATTGCCACAAACAATAGAAATCCCTGAAAGCCATGGGAATAGGTTTTGTTGGTATAGAAGATAAGGCCATACAATAAAAAGAACGCGCTTAACATAAGCAGGCTGCGCGGTCGCTTGTTACGAAGAATAAGTTTTACCTCGAGATTAGCCCACTCGCCCAGTATGCCCAAGCTTTGTAGAAAGGCCCAGTTGTGTGAATTGCTATCTTTTGAATTTTTGCGAGCCGCCAACTCTTCGGGATACATGCCTCGCAGAAAGAAGCTAAAATTGAAATAGTATATAAAAAGCAAAAAGGCTACTAAACCCAAAACCGAAATCGGGTGGTGAAGAATAAATTCAAACCATGCAGCAGATGCATCTGATAGTCGGAACCAGTTGTAGTAATCGGCAAGAGCCAGCAAACCCATAACGCCCGTAAGCGCCAGAAATCCTACCACGGTATCATCTAATCCCTTTTTGAAAATCAATATGATGTAGTGCAAGCACAGGCTGATCAAGTAAATAGAAAGTAACCATACCCAGGGCGAAGCGCCAGATTGCGTTACAGATGTAAACGCAAAGGGAGCAAACAGCACCAGCGATAAAAAATTAAGCAGATGTAAAACAGATTTTACCAGCAGGTAATGCACCAAGTACTTACGACTAATCGGTAAATGCAGGTAGGGCTGCACCTCTAATGCCGGTGTGCTTTGCATGAAGTAGCGAAGCATAAACTCAAACCAGAAATAATAGAGTAACAAGCTATTCACAAACCGCACACTATCGGGTTGTTTTAGTCCGTTGGTAACAATGCCCTCCAGGGCAAACCCCATTGCAATGGCATAACCAAAAACGATTATGGCTATAAGGCCCAGAAAAATATTGGTAGCCAGTTCTTTTTCAAAAGCTACTGACCGAACAAATTTTTTCCAGGAATGAGAAAGGAGTGTGCTGACCATTTGTGCAAAATAATCAAATTTGATTGTAGTCATTAAAAAAATTAGTTCTGGCAAATGCCTAATCGCTTTTCTGTATCTTTGACCACTTTCAAATCCAGCCCGTATGTCAATACAAAAAAGATTTAACCCCGAAGACCTTGAGCGTATTAAGGCTGCTGTTAAGCAGGCGGAAAGTAAAATTTCTGGCGAGATTGTCCCGTTCTTTGTTGAAAAAAGCAGTCACTATACGTTGGCCAACTACAAAGCAGGAGCGATTGGCGCGGCCATGGTATTTTTTTTAATTGTACTTATCGACTCGTATAGTCCATCAATCGCTAAATATATGTACGATCCTATGGTCATATTTGCGCTTGTTATGCTGGGCGGATTTATTGGAGCGTTAAAAGCGAACTACATCAATTTTGTAAAGCGCCTAATGCTGAGTCAAAGTTATATGGATCAGGCAACGCACAAACGTGCCCAAGGTGCTTTTTTGCAAGAAGAAGTTTTTAATACCAGCCAACGCACGGGCATTATGATTTTTATTTCATTCTTCGAACACGAAGTGATTGTAATGGCCGATAAAGGCATTAATAAAGTAGTGGAGCAAAAAGAATGGGACTCCATTGTTCGTACCATTGTCGATCATGTAAAAAAAGATAAAATTATTGATGGCATAGAGAAAGCTATTTTGCGCTGTGGCGAAATTCTTTTAGAGAAAGGGTTTGTTATTTCCCCCGGTGATATCAATGAGTTGAAAGACGATTTGCGACTAGAAGAATAGTTTAATGTATTATTTGTATTTACCCGTTCGCATGAAATCAATTTTAATATTACTACTCTCTTTCTTCGTAACAATGTTGGCCTTGGCGCAACCTCAGGTTCCACCCCATGGTGGTGTTTGGGTGCATGACGAGGCTGGGATTTTTTCAGCACCTGCGAAAGCGCAACTTGAGCAACTTCTTCAAGCGCATCGCGATTCCACATCCAGTCAGATTGCCGTGTTAGTTATTCCTTCGTTGGAAGGAAGTGATATTGAAGGGTACGCTGTAAAAGTTTTTGAAGTCTGGAAATTAGGTCAGGCAAAAAAAGATAACGGAGTTCTTTTTGTGATCGCAATTCAAGAGCGGCAAATGCGTATAGAGGTTGGCTTAGGATTAGAGGGTGTGCTTACCGATGCCATGTCCAATCGTATTATACGGAATGAAGTTGCCCCGTTTTTTCGAGAAGAAAATTACGAAGGCGGCATTCAGGCTGGGGTAGCTGCTATTATTAAAACGATTGCTGGTACTTATGTAAATGAAAATCCGGTTACACAGCGAAAGAGATCAAAGCGTTCACCATTAGGGGCAATCATTTTTTTTATTATTCTAATCATTGTGATGTCGCGCAAAAATAAAGGCGGTCGTGGTGGTGGAGGTGGCTTATGGACGGCCGCTATGTTGGGTTCTATGATGGGCGGAAGTGGCCGTGGTTCTGGTGGCGGCTTTGGCGGAGGTGGTGGTGGCTTTGGCGGAGGCGGATTTTCTGGCGGAGGCGGCTCGAGTGGTTCATGGTAAAATAATTTTGGAATCCAGGATTTCAATATGCGCATTCTTTTTTTTCATTTTCTCCTTAGTACTTTCATTTTCTTTATTTGGCAAGAAAGCTGTTCGTGAATTGTGGAATACGCGGATGCACGATGAGGCGCATGTGCTGAAACAAGAAACTATCGATCAACTTGAACATCAGCTTGCGTAATATGAAGATTCAACCTCGAATCAAATTGCCATTCTTATTATTAACACGCTTGACGGAGAAACCATTGAAGAATACTCACTGCGTGTTGCGGAAAAATGGAAGTTAGGGCAAAAAGAAAAAGATAATGGCGTGTTGTTATTGATTGCCGTGAATGATCACAAAATGCGCATTGAAGTTGGTGAAGGATTAGAAGACGCGCTCACCGATGCGCAAAGTAATCGGATAATACGAAATGAAACCTACTTTTCGCAGAGCCGACTTTGATGAAGGAGTTACTAATGCAATTAGCCGAATTATAGCTGCTAGAGGGCGAGTATCCAGCGAATGATATTGATAATATTTCAGAGTTATCAATGATAACACTTATTTTAATTGGCTTAGGTATTTATGCGTTTCTAGGAATCTTCGCATTCTTTGCTCTTATAATTACAGATGGCTGGGGTTGGGGTATGTATGCGTTTCTTATTCCGTTCTTTACACTTTTTCCTTTGATTGTAATTCCTTGGGACATCTGGTACGTGCCTGGCCTTGCCTACATAATTATCTTCCCGATCTTAAAATTATTGGTTTGGCGAAGCCAATGGGGTAAAAACATAAGTAAAAAAATGAATTTCGGAAGTGGAAGCAGCGGTGGTGGATTCTCTTGAAGCAGCGGTAGTAGCAGTTGGGGATCGAGTAGCAGCAGCGGTGGAAGCAGTTTTTCTGGTGGCGGAGGAAGTAGTGGTGGTTGGTAAATGTTTTCCCGCAGATCTCGCAGATTGAAATTTCCGCAGATGGCACAAATAAAAAGCTAAAAATGATTTGCGTCATCAGCGTCATTTGAATCAGCGTTTATCTGCGGGAAAGAATTAAGAATTTATAAACCATTCACCTTCCTGAAAATGCTTTTGGAGATATCATCCGTGTTAAAATTTACAAGTAAGCCTAACTTTAAACCAGACAGCTTTAAATATGTGATAAGTTGTTTGTGATGCACATCTAATAATGTTTCAATGGATTTCAACTCTACTATAACTTTCTCTTCAACAACTAAATCAAGTCGATATCCAACATCGACTTTAATAGTTTCATAAATCATGGGCAACGCAATTTGCTGCTTAACTAATAGTCCAGTTTTTCTAATTTCATGGATAAGAGCCGCCTCGTAAGCAGATTCAAGTAAGCCTGGACCTAACTTGTTGTACACTGTAAAAATGCTACCACGAATGGAGTATGAGATATCATTTTCATTCATTGTGGAAGTTAATGTTTTTCATATAGATATTCAGCGTGTATTAAGATCAGCGCAATCAGCGGGAAAATACTGTTTAAATCACACCGACTATATTCATCAGTTTACCAATTCCTTCAATTTCTATACTAACTTCATCAAGTGGTTGTAAGGTAAAATCATTGGGCGGTACAATGCCGGTGCCGGTCATTAAAAAACAACCTACCGGAAATTTCAAAGACTTATAAAGCCAAGCCGAAAGCTCAGGTAAGTTTCGCTTCATTCTATTCAGTTGAATCGAATTGTTAAATACCTCTTGTTGATTTCTTCTAATCGTAATAGAAATTGTTGTGTTTGGTGAAATTGGTTTTTCGGGTACGAACAAGCAGGGGCCGAGCGAACAACTCTTTTCATAAACTTTTGCCTGAGGTAAGTAAAGCGGATTCTCGCCTTCAATACTCCGTGAGCTCATGTCATTACCAATTGTATACCCTTGAATTTCTCCATTGGAATTAATAAATAGTGTCAGTTCAGGTTCGGGCACGTTCCAGGCCGAGTCACTTCTAATAAATACTTCATCACCGTTTCCTACAACACGAGCTGAAGTCGATTTAAAAAATAATTCAGGGCGTTCGGCTTCATACACTTTCTGATACACATCGGCAGCACCCGAGTTTTTGCTTTCTTCCATGCGTGCATCACGACTCCGCAAATAAGTTACCCCCGATGCCCAAACTTCCTGATCGCCAATAGGAGGCAGTGAATTCTTAATTAACTCCTGCTTTTGTGTGTTAGCAATTGGTTTTTGATTTTTTGCAAGACTCTCAAGATGTTGATGCAATCTGAATTGGTTAATTAGTTTGTTCCAATCTTCGTTAAGTAAATAGGCATTGTCTTCTATAAGAAGAACAGCTCCGTTGGTAATTCTGTATAGAAGCATAATTTGTTTTTTAATACCCTATCGTAGTGGCGTTAGACCGCTTGTCTTCTTTTTCAGAGCGGTCAGATGCCTTTGGTCTCATTATTTAAAGATTCCACCAATATGTAAACTTAAGAACCAGCGAGTGATTTTTAACAGAAAGATTTTCGGGTAGATAGTTATCGGTGTAAACAATAAATAAATCAGATGCAGGCCTATATCGCCATTGAAAGCGGGTATTTAAGTTGATGTTGTCGCGTTGTTCGTTGTATTGCAAAAATGTGGTGAAGAAAATCTTGTTGGTAAATGTTACATCTATGCGCGGTCCCACAAGCCAAAAGGTATTTCTCCCCCAGGGCTCTGGCAACCGAATATCGTTGTAGCTGCTGCTTAATAAAATGCTTAAGTAAGGTTGTACCCGATAGCCAATATCGGTAGTGAATGCAAACCGGGTTCCATCAGCATAGTACCCGCCATAGCGAGTTGTAAATCCGTATGTTAATTTACGCTGAGGCCGCGAGACAAACTCTGTT
>JBBSBG010000008.1:0-25607 GCA_038251495.1 Cytophagales bacterium | reverse complement strand
TCAAGCATTATCAACAGCCCACATGCCTTCGGAGGTGGCAACAGAGAGTGAACTCGGTTTTGTGTTTGGTTTTTTTGTATTGTATTTTTTCCTAAAAGGAAACAGTAAATGGTATTTAGTATTGTCGCTTTTATTTTTTATAATTTCATTTAAGCGCATTGTAATAGTGGGTGTTGTTATTTCTCTTGTTGTTTATTTGATTTTGAAAATCTTTCGAATTGACATTAGAAGACATAAACTCAAGTTAACTCTTATGGCTTTGGTGGTGAACTTAACCATAATTTATGGCGCACAGCTTTTGGTATCAGGAACATTTGATCAACATGTTTTAGAATATACAGGGTTAAGTTCAGATGCATTTTTATTAGGGCGTAAAACGTTTTATACGGAAGTATTTGAAAAATTCGGTTCGTATAATCTGGTAGGATTAGGCCTTGGCAAGGTGGATGATGCGTTGTTTAATTTTTTGGGTTATTCTATGAATTTGCATTCGGAGTTAATTAAGAATTACCTTGAGTTTGGATTGATTATTTTTCTAGTCTGGATGTCTCTTCTAATTTATAAAAATCTCTTTTCAAATAAATCGGTTGTCTTCCTTATATACTTTAATTTATTGATAGTTACGGATAATATATTTATTTACTTTCATGGCATGTTTTACTTTTACTTTTTTGTTTTAATTCTATTAGTAGAGGAGCAAAAATGTACTTATGCAACCCAATGAAGAATTCTATTATTGACTATGTGGTGAGACAAAGTCTCCAGCCTGACTTTATTAGTATTTTCGTTAACCTATTCTATTTTATAAGAAGCGGACTCTTCAAGGGGGTAGTTAAAAACCGGGTGTACCGATATATTTGGAGTTATTGTTTCTAAAATTGTTTTAACATATAAGGATCTGTTTTTCAACTTGATTATTATAGTAGAAAAGGAATGAAAATACTATTGATTCATAATAGGTATAAACAGTATGGCGGAGAGGATGCAACATTCGAGGCTGAAAAAACACTTCTGGAAAGACACAACAATACTGTGAGGACGTTAATCTATGAAAATGACGCATCTGATCATTTCATAGATAAATTGAAACTTGGATTATCATTGTTCTATAATTTTAATTCAGCAAGGGCTCTCGGTAAGCTTATACAGGATTTTGTACCGGATGTAATTCATTTGCATAACCTATTTTATAAAGCATCACCATCTATTATTATTGAGGCTCATAAACGGGGTATCCCGATTATCGTTACACTGCAAAATTATAGATTAATTTGTGCTGGGGCGTTGCTAATGCGAGATCTTAAACCATGCGAGGTGTGTGTACGTAAAAAATTCCCGATTGCTGGCATAAGGCATGGGTGTCATCGCGGATCCAGCATTCAAACAGCAAATCTTACCCTTGTTACGGGTGTCCATAAAGTTTTGAGTACCTGGAATACTAAAGTCTCTAAGTATATAGCTGTTACGGAGTTTGCGAAAAGTAAATATGTTAATTCATCACTCCGCTTGCGTCCAGATAAAGTTATAGTAAAGCCAAGCAGTGTGGAAGACGTTGCTCCTTCTGCTCATAGTGATAGGGAGAATACGTTTTTGTATGTAGGTCGCCTCTCGGAAGAGAAAGGGATAAGCACTTTAATAGCAGCTTTTGCTGGATTGGGCCAATCATTGGAAATCATTGGAGATGGTCCATTGCGAAATAGAGTGGAATTAGCTGTATCTGAAAATGAAAATATAGTTTATTCAGGTTATAGAGAGAAGTCTTTCATTGTTTCGAAGCTTAAAAAGTGCAAGGCCCTTATAGTGTCCTCAATCTGGTATGAGTGCTTGCCAGTAACTATTCTGGAAGCATTTGCAACCGGAACACCTGTAATAATTTCGGATATCGGAAATCTTAATGAGATAGTGACGCATCGGTATAACGGGTTGCACTTTAAGGTTAACGATCCTAAGGATTTGGCTCGAATCGTAAATGAATTTTGCACAAATAGGGAAGCATATTTGGCCCTTTATGAAAATGCAAGAACTACCTATGAGTTGAAATATTCTCCTGCTATTAATTATGAGAATCTTATGGCTATTTATTCTAATGTTATTGAAGTGAAAAGAGTGAATGGATAAAACGAATTCATATACTGGTAGTAGGCAAATTCTGGTAAAAACTGGTTTTTTTGTTCTTGTTTTGTTCATGATTTCTATGCCATTTAATATGAAAATATCAAATGGCCTTCTTGTAGTTTGTGTTTTGATTTCCTTATTTCAATATTTCCTAGAAAAGGAGCGCACGCCAATACAACTTAATGGGATAATTGTTCTAATGGTTGGTTATTTTATGATTGAAGTCATTGGTATTATTTATACGAAATCTGATAATTTAAAAGACGGATTGGCGCTCTTGGAAAGGCACCTTCCGTTTATATTTATTCCGATAGTTCTTTCTGGTAAAAAGTTGAATATCTTGAAACGGGATATACTTTTGGGGGCTTTTGTTGGTGGGTTTTTTATTGCCTCTATTTATTGTGTAATAATTAATATCAATCTTAGTTTAATTGAAGGCAAGATATTTCATGAATATTATTTTTCTTATGAGAGAGTTTCTGAGCCTATTGGAATGCAGGCAGTATACTTTGCGCTATACATTAGCCTTTGTATCTTATGTATCCTTGATATCTTGAGAAGGAGATATTTAGCTTTTGGATGGATACAGGTAATGTTAAGCATAATGTTATTAGTATATTTTTTGTTCATAATTGTATCATCTGGAGCCAGAACGGCTATTGTTTCACTCCTGATTATTTTGGTTATTACTTTTGTTTTTCACGGGATAAAACACAGAGCTTATAAATATATTTTAGTTGCAGGTTTTGTACCCGTTATTTTTGTTTTTTTAATATTATTTAATCCTGTGGTGTCCTCTCGCTTTGAAGATTTGAAATATAGTAAAGCTGAAGGCACGAGCTACGATAGTTATTTTGCCAGAATTAATATCTGGAAACCGAGTATTGAATTGATTAAAGATAATATATGGTTTGGGGTTGGTACTGGAGATCAGGAATATGAACTTATGAAAAAGTTTAATGAACATGGCTATGCTGCGGGGATCGAATTCAAATTCAACACACACAATCAATATATGCAGACTATGCTAGGACATGGTTTTCTGGGATTGTTATGTTTACTTGCTATTCTGGTTCTACAACTATGCATTGCTTTCAAGAGAAGTGACCTACTCTATTTGTCTTTTGTGCTGTTGTTCTCTTTTGCCGGTTTAACCGAATCATTATTGAATAGAAATAAGGGAGTAATATTATTCCTCGTATTTAGTTTTTTATTTTATCAAAGTTCAACACAATCACAAGCGAGCGAACCTGGAAAGGAATTTGAATAAGGAATTAATGGACGTCACAGGAAATTATAAAAGAAAGATACTGAGTCTACACATAGACTTAATATCTTATGCCGATTCGTTAGAGAAAATTATCATTATGGGGTTGGAGAAAAAGAAGGGTTATGTGTGCTTCGCAAACGTTCATATGGTAATTGAGGCTAAACAAAGAGAGGGGTTTGCTCAAAAGGTGAATGGTTCTTCGCTCGTATTGTCAGATGGCATGCCGCTGGTTAGAACACTAAAGCTGCTATATAATCAATCTCAAGACCGAATAGCAGGCATGGATGTTTTCCCTGATTTATTAAAACTCGCAAATGAAAAAGGGCTAAGTGTGTTCTTCTTCGGAACTACCAATGAAATATTGAATAGGATTGATCGAAAAGCTTCATTGGAGTATCCGCACCTTAAAATTGCAGGAATGTTTTCCCCTCCATTTGATAGGCCATTAAATGATCAGAACTATATTAATATGATTAATGCTTCACGGGCAGATCTTGTTTTTGTAGCCTTAGGATGCCCCAAACAGGAAATATGGATGGCGGATAATTCATCAAGGATAAACGCGGTGTTGTTAGGGGTAGGCGGAGTTTTTCCTGTTTTTGCTGAAGTGCAGACAAGAGCCCCTGAGATTTTAAGGAATATGAGTCTCGAGTGGTTATACAGACTGTATCAGGAGCCAGGGAGACTCTATAAAAGATATTTTACAACGAATACGATGTTTTTATATTTTGTCTTTTTGGAAAAGTTGCGTTTGTCCTTAAGAAGGAGGATATAAAAAATATTTAAATTAGTAAATGTCTTTGAATCGAATTCTGAGTTATATGGATGTAGATCAATTGGTCTACTATGTACTATTGCTATTTCTATTTGTTCTGCCTATTAATCAATACTTGAGTGTACGAATTTTAGTGGTTGCAACATTTATTTCCCTTATCCCTGGATTGAAAAAAAATAACTTAAATGAATTCATTTCAAGATCCTGGGATATATTTTTATACCTGTTAGTCCTCGGACTAGGAATCATTTATTCCTCGGATAAGCAGACAGCGTGGCGGACACTTGAGACAAGTTTTTCTTTATTAGCTTTGCCAATCATTTCTTACAGGTTTAAGGATTTTGACAGAGACCGAGTAAATACCATTTTTTTTATTTTCTCCTTAGGAATCTTAGCAGCGAGCCTACTATGTCTAATCAATGCAATAGTTTGTTACGTAATTAACGGGCATAATAGTCAAGTCTTTTTTTTCTACGATTTCACCGAAATCATTGGCTCTCACCCAACCTATCTGGCTTATTATTTAATTTTTGCGATCACCTACGGACTGTATGCTATCAATTATGAAAAAATAAAGTTGCCTATCTGGGTTATTTCATCCGTAATCTTGTTTTATTTTTCGATTCTGCTTCTTACTGGCGGGCAAACTGCTTTTGTGAGCTTACTATTTGTTTTTTCTTTTTTTATTCTCAAATACCTGCTGGGCGACAAAGTAAATGTCAATAAGACTAGTATTGGATTAGTGGTATTTATGTTGGTTACTATTTTATACGTAAACTCAGGTGGTCAATCAGAGCGTGACCAAATTTTAAATGATTCATGGGATCGCTTTGAACTTTGGCGATCGGGAATTTTTGCTAACTCTAATTTTTTCTTGGGTGTGGGGACAGGTGATTATAAGCTTGTATTGAATGAATACTTTAGAGAAAACGGTCGAGAGTTTTATGCACAAGAGAGTTTAAACTCACATAATCAGTTTATTCAGATTTTTTTCTCCAATGGATTTATAGGTCTGATTGCTATTTCCGTGTTGATATTGAGGCCTCTGTATCTGGCTTTTCGAAATAATGATCAAATGGGCATACTTATGATCTTTCCTTTTCTGATTTATGGAATGACAGAGGTATTTCTCGGGAGGTATCAAGGTGTAGTGTTTTTTGCTTTATTGCATCAGGTTCTCGTTTCATTTTATCTTTTCTCAACTGCGTCCATCCAGATAAAGAATGTATGATTATATGGTTGTAAATGCTAACGCTTAGATGCAAAGTTTTGCAAAAATAATTTTTCTCATTGGGGATTTAATTTTTCTAAATCTCTGTATCGTATTCTCTTTCATTGTTGCAGGTAAGTCCTATAATGAAGTAAATAGTAATGAAGCATATCTGTTAATTTTCAGTAACCTTGCTTGGTTTTTCCTTGTTCTGGTATCCAATCCATATAACATACATAAGAGTTGGTCCGTAAGTAAAATCGTCAGAAGTCAATTTGTTTTTATTTTTATTCACTTGTTGGTGATCGCTTCGTTGGTCTTCTTTTTTAATAAGGTGTATTCACTATTTCAGATCAGTTTAATATATCTACTATTCATTCCTCTTTTCTTTTCCTGGAAGATACTTTCTTATTACCTAAGAAAGGTATTTACTCCCGAAGTACCTTTCAAGAATTACATCATTATTGGAAGAAATGAAACCTCAGCAGAACTACGAAAATACTATATGCTTAACTCGGAATTGGGATATAGGTTTTTGACCTATTTTGAAAATGATTTGGAGGGGCTTCCTATAGATAGGATTCGTCAATACTGTGCAAACGAAGAAGTACACGAAGTCATCTGCGTTGCATCCAATCCAAATGATCCTATTTTTAAACAGCTTGTGGATTTTGGTTTAGATTCTTTGATTAAAGTGAGATTAGTGGTTAACCCCGATAAGTCCAGTCAGCAATTTCTTAGACTGGATCAGACGGAGGATCGTGAAATTCTTGATATTGTTCCAATTTCCTTAGACAAATCACAAAGTCAGTTTGCCAAAAGAGTTTTTGATGTCTTGTTTTCATCAGCATTTTTGATTCTGATTATGTCATGGTTTTTGCCAATCATAGCTATACTTATAAAATTGGACTCTAAAGGGCCGGTCTTCTTTTTGCAGGTTCGCAATGGACTTAATAATATGCCATTTTTATGTTTTAAATTTAGAACGATGAAGGTCAATGATGAATCAGATAAAATACAAACAACCAAAGATGATCCAAGAATTACTAAACTTGGAGCTTTTTTAAGGAAGACAAGTATTGATGAATTGCCTCAATTTATCAATGTCTTTATTGGGAATATGTCCTTAATTGGCCCCAGACCACATCCCATCGAATTGAATGAGAAATTTGCTCCTTTAATAAATACATTGATGTCTCGGCACTACGTAAAGCCTGGAATAACCGGCCTTGCTCAATGCATGGGATATCGAGGAGAAACGCAGGCATTAGCAGATATGGAAAACCGAGTCCGGCTTGACCGTTATTATATCGAAAACTGGACCTTCTGGCTCGATATAAAGATTATCTTTTTGACGGTGGTCAGCCTTATACGAGGTAGTGACAAGGCTTATTAATGTTTGAAAAAGTGAATGCTTATTTGCTCATACTTTATTTCTTTACTTCGTTCACTATTTCCATTTTGTTTTTTCCTGTCTTAATTAAACTGTTAAGGAAGTGGGAGGTATTTGATAATCCCATAAATCATAAAATACATAAAGACTTTACTCCCTCTATGGGCGGAGTGGCGATCCTTTTAGGCGTTGTATTTACCCTCTTAATTTCTCTTCCATTTGAAGCGTGGGCTAATTTCAAGTACTTCTTTGTTGCGTTGTCCTTAATGTTCATAACCGGACTTCGTGATGACATACTTACTCTGGATCCAAAGCGAAAACTATTCGGCCAACTCATGCCTGTATTGGTATTAGTTGTTTTTGGTCAGTGTACGCTGAGTTCATTTTACGATGCATCGAGTATCACTTTTCCGACATGGCTAAGTTGGGTAGCTACCATTTTTACAATTGTTATTTTAACCAACGCATATAATCTTATTGATGGAATTGATGGTTTAGCCGGAACAATCAGTTTGGTGATTTTGACTTTCTTTGGATACTGGTTTTTTATGGCAGATTATTTTTACCTGTCTGTGATTGCATTTGCTCTTGCCGGTTCTATCATCGCTTTCCTTTTTTTTAATTGGCAGCCTTCCAAAATTTTCATGGGAGACACTGGAGCGCTGGCTATTGGTTTTGTGATCTCTTATCTGGCCATACAATTCATCAATTCTAACTTTCGCTTGCCATCCGATTCTACAGTTCGATTCGAAGCATCCATCAGTACGGCTATTTGTGTTTTGATAATTCCGGTTTTTGACACCCTTCGGGTAATTATTTTAAGGATCCGCAAGTTTCAATCCCCCTTCAAAGCTGACCGGAACCACCTGCACCACCAATTCCTTAGTCTGGGATTTAACCATCATAAGACCACCCTATCTCTGGCTGGGTTGAACATTTCTTTTGTTGTCATGGCTTTTATTTTACGAAATCAGCCCGATAAGTTAATTTTACCAATTATCATAGCCTTGTGCTTGTTGGTAAACCAGGCTCTAAAGATTGCTCTAAAGTATTCTCTAAGAAATGAGACAGATAATAACAAATCTTCAATCTGAAATTGTAACATTCAAAGCAAGTACCTTTTCAGAGGTTGAAGGCTTTCGGTTAAAATACCTTAGCCGAAAGGGGTTGATACCTGAATTGTTTGAGAGATTTAAATCGGCAACCCAAGAGGAAAAAAAGACGCTTGGGAAGGATCTTAATGAATTAAAAAAAGCAGCTGAAGCCAAGCTGAAAGAGTTAAATGAACAGCTGTCAGATAGCACTTCTGAGGGCAAAGATTTCATTGACCTCACCTTGCCCACCACCCCCAATAAAACGGGAAGTCATCACCCACTTAACTTAACCCGCTATCGCATTATAGAAATATTTGAGCGCCTGGGTTTCAATGTAGAGGATGGCCCTGAGATAGAAAGCGACTGGCATAATTTCACCGCGTTGAATTTTCCCGAAAATCACCCTGCCCGCGAGATGCAGGATACGTTCTTTGTTGAAAAGAATCCGGATGTGCTTTTACGCACACATACATCTAATGTGCAGATTCGTTTAATGAAAAATAGAAAGCCACCGTTCCGTGCGATCATGCCGGGCCGGGTATATCGCAATGAAGCGATCTCCGCCAGAGCCCACTGCTTCTTTCACCAGGTAGAGGGATTGTATGTCGACAAGAATGTAGGCTTCTCAGATTTGAAGCAAACGCTTTATCATTTTGCCAAAGAAATGTTTGGTAAGGAAACGAAAATCCGATTGCGTCCCTCATTCTTTCCGTTTACAGAACCATCAGCTGAAATTGATATTTCTTGTCTGATATGTCATGGCAAGGGCTGCAATGTTTGTAAATACTCTGGCTGGGTGGAGATAGCAGGTTCAGGAATGGTACATCCCAATGTGCTGCGTAATTGTGGCATTGATCCGAAAGAGTATACAGGTTTTGCATTTGGTATGGGGATAGAACGCATCACCATGCTTCGCTATAGCATCAATGACCTTCGCCTTTTCTCAGAAAATGATATTCGCTTTCTGAGACAGTTCAAACCTGTCATTTAATGTTATGTTATGAGTATTTTTGGCTTGAAACCCTTCCGTAACACCTAATAAGTAAGGAATAGGAAGGATTATCCACAATCATTAATTTTGTAGAATTAAAACTATGTAACTATGACAACGATAGCTCAGATTAAATCTGCGCTCCATCAACAAGTTGCCAATACTGAGGATGAAAAAATACTTCACAAAATGAAACAGTACTTTCAATCACTCACCACATCAGAAAAACGCATAATAGCTTATAACTCACAGGGCAGGCCTCTCACATCTCAACTTTATATTGCCGAAGTTGAAAAATCAAGGGTACAGCACAAACGAGGGAAAGTTGTTAGCCAAAAGGAAATGGAAAAAGGCCTTTGAGAAAACGTAAGATCATTTGGACATTGCGGCTGTAGAAGCCTCAGAAGAGTTTTGCGAATATATTCATAGGGAATCACCATCGGCTGCAAGGCGGGTAAAAAAGGAAATAGTTTTAACAGCAAAGAAGCTGGCGACTCATCCTGAAATGTATCAATTTGATGAATTCTTCGCTGAACATAAAAAATATCAGGCGTTTCTTGCGGTGGAGCTATAGGATTGTTTACCAGGTTTTGGAGACGGAGGTTGTTATTTTAGGAGTGTTTCATTCGAGTTCTCCTTCCGATGGGGATTAAGGAAGTAGGTATCGAAGTTGTATCTGCAACACAAAGATTGAAATTTCTGACCAGCGCAAAGCAATTAATTTTTTCTGAATGAATGTGCCATTTGCAGATCTTGCTACTCAATACAAAAGGCTTAAGCCGGAAATTGATAAGTCTATTTCGGAAGTAATAGAATCCGGCAATTTTATTGGAGGTAAGCCGGTTAAGGATTTTGAACAAAATTTTGCATCGCTCTGTCAGGTAAAAAACTGCATCGCCATTGGCAACGGAACGGATGGACTTTTTATCTCGCTTAAAGCGTTGGGGATAGGTTCCGGAGACGAAGTGATCACACCTGCGTGGAGCTGGATATCAACATCAGAGGTGATTACCCTAACAGGGGCGAAACCCGTCTTTGCCGATGTTGATTCAAAATATTTTACAATCGCGCAGAAAAATATAAAGGATAAAATCACTGCCCGTACTAAGGCTGTTATTGTGGTTCACCTTTACGGGCAGGTTGCGGATGTGAATGCAATAAAAGCGTTGTGCGATGCTTCAAATCTGTTTTTAATAGAAGATTGTTCGCAAGCTCATCTTTCATCGGAGCATGGAGTGGTGACTGGTTCAACAGGTGATTGTGGCGTGTTCAGTTTTTATCCAACTAAAAATCTCGGAGCTGTTGGAGATGCGGGTTGTGTGATCACCAATAATGATTCATTGACTGAAAAGATAAGACGCTTGGCCAATCATGGTGGGCTCAGTAAAGATGATCATTTGATTGAAGGCTTCAATAGTCGCATGGACACTCTGCAAGCGGCTATTCTAAACGTTAAATTAAAGTACCTGCAAGAGTGGAATGCAAGGAGAATTAAAAACGCCCAACTATATTTTGAAAATTTATCGGGGATAGGTACAATATCACTTCCTGAGGTAAGAAAAGACACCGTGCATACATTTCATCTCTTTGTTATCAGGGTCGAACAGCGTGATGAATTGAAATCCTTCCTTGAAATCAAAGGTGTGCAGACATTGATACATTATCCTAAAGCATTACCCTTTGTACCTGCTTATGATTATTTATCGCACAGTATGGATGACTTTCCGGTCTCCGCTCAATTACAGCGAACGGTTCTATCTCTTCCCATTACTCCGGAGATCTCAGAAGAGCAAATTATGTATGTGTGCCGCATGATTAAAGTATTCTATGAAGAGTGAAATTAAAACAGTAGCTATTGTTGGTGCGGGCACGATGGGGCAGGGTATCGCCATTTCGTGTGCGTTGTCAGGATACGACACACTACTTTTTGATATCAATCCTGGCTTTATCGAAAAAGCGCTTCAACTAATACACAAGTCCATTGGGCAATCCGTATCTAAGGGTAAGCTGACAAAAGAAGCGGGGGAGAAGGGCTTAACTCGTATTAAAGGTGTAGATGAGTTATCGGATTTAAAGGCAGACATCATCATAGAGGCGGTTATTGAAAACCTGGAAGTGAAGCAGAAACTATTTGCGGATCTCGAAAGGATAAATTCAAAGGAAACAATCTTAGCTACCAATACTTCTTCCATTTCCATCACACAAATTGCCTCTGTTTTACAGAATCCAGACCGATTCGTAGGATTGCATTTCTTCAATCCGGCCCACTTGATGAAGCTGGTGGAGGTAATTTCAGGCACGCAGACAAATCCGGAAATTGCCCTGAGGATGATGACTTTTTCAAAGTCGTTAGGTAAAACACCGGTGGAGGTAAAAGATTCTCCCGGGTTTATCGTTAACAGGGTGGCACGTCATTTCTATGTGGAGTCTTTGAAAATACTGGAAGAAGGTGTGTCGGATGTTGAGGGCATTGATAAATTACTCCGCTCATCAGGATTTAAAATGGGGCCTTTTGAGTTGATGGATTTAATTGGGATTGATGTAAACTACTCGGTTACCGTTTCGGTTTACGAAGGGTTCAACCGTAATCCAAAGTTCAGACCCAGCGCAATCCAAAAGGAAAAAGTGGATCAGGGTTTTTTAGGGAGAAAAACAGGAAAGGGATTTTATGATTATTTTCATACGACTAAAAAGTAAATATCCATAAAAGCAGTCTATGCTTTAAGATCAAGGGGATTTTTCTTGCCCTAAGATGACCTTGCCCTAGTTTTAGTTGAATGATCTCATCCCTGATGACACGGCCCAGAGTATACTCTACTATGTCGTTGGTCTGTGATTCGATAATATCATAGACCGCATCGTCATTGAGCCGCGTAACAAAATAAATTCCCTGATGGGTCCATTGGTCAAAAACGGAGAAGTTCACATACCCTTTATCAAAGACGTAAATGGTGCCTGCAGAAGGGTCAAGCTGTCCGGGGAAATTTTTATTGTTGCAACTCCCTTCTGTTATCGTGATCAGATCGGGCGCCCTTGCGTTTGCCGTTCAGGGGGTTGCGCCCAACTCCCTTGAAAACATCCACAAACAGGCTGATCGTTGTGGCATCAAAGAGTTTTACCCTGGCAGGGTCAACTTCCGAGTTGATGGGCAATGAAAAACAAGTATCCGACAGGTAAACCTTATAGTGATCGTAAAGCAACTTGTATAGTTCCCCGAACACCTCACTGTTGCGCTTGATATTGGGCATCGCTCAAGGTGCTGGGCGGTGGCAACTTGTCGACACCGATGTAGAGAAGTTTGTTGTCCAGAAAAAGCAGGCTCTTGCATAAACCCTGGAGTGAATGGCATCGCGTGACCACCCCGTACAGTGATAAAGGCAAGGTGCTTTCGGGTCGTCATGTCATAATAGTGGTTCCTCTTCTGAAGGGCTACAGCTTGGTCCATAAGACGATTAGGGATGAAAGAAAACAGTTGGCACAAAATAGGTTGCCCAGATAATTTGATATTTTTACTCATGATGTTTGGTTTAGTAACTCAAACATCACAAAAAAGGACGGTAAGTAAATTTACTTCCGCCTTTTCATTCTTATCTTTTGTCGGATGACAGTATTTTATGATTAAAACTTTTTACCACACAATATTTGAACTATGCATTTTCACTACTCCAAATACAGGTGATTATTGAGAGATATTTGTTCACATGACAATAGTCTTTTTCATATTTTTTGATCGTTCTCAAACCTTAAATACTCTTATTCAAAAAATTCTATTTAATAGGCTAATTTTGCTAAAAAAATAAATCTATGAGCCTTAAGGAAGAGTTTGAAAAACATGGCTGGATCATTCTCCGAGATTTTTTTTCAAAAGATGAAATTACTCAGATTCGACAAGCGACTGAGAAAAGCTTGGATATTCTTCAGGCCGATCTTCTTTGCAATCCTTATCTTGCTGATTTAACAATATTAAACACTAAAATAATTTCCCTAGTTAGGGAAATATTGAACGGTGATCCTGTCTACATAGGTGATAGTAATATTTCATATAGGGATACTGGCATGTCTTTACATAAAGATAATCCCGATAGATTTGACGGAAATGCTCCCGATTGGAGATCCCATTATGATATTCTTAGGATGGGAATTTATCTTCAGGATTATACTACCGATTCAGGCGGTTTAATTCTTCGTGATGGATCTCATATGTATCCCACTCGATGGAAAGGCACAATCATTAATGTTCAATGCAAGCCAGGTGATCTGATCGTTTGGAATCTTCGCACGACACATTCTGGAAATGCTAAAAGATTGAAAATTAATCCGCAATTGACTTTAAATCCATATTTATGCAAACTGCTCCCTGATTTTTTATTCCGCACAGCACCTTCTAATCGGATGGCTCTCTTTATATCTTATGGCCTGAGTGGTACACATATGGATAGATATATAAAATATCTTAAAAGTAGAAAGTACGCGTTACAGCGTTGGCATCAAATGAATATAACGCCCGAACTGCTTGAAAAAGGAAATAAAAATGGTTTGCGAATTTTGGATTTGATTGATGATGCAAAACAATTAAATATTCAACAAGCAAATGAAAACCATGTTGAACTTGCGTACTAAATTCAATGATTTTATTAAAAGCTTAATCAAAGACCTTCTTTAAGCTAAACAGGGAATAGTATCTGGATGCTTTTGCATTTGACGACCGCAGGCAATCCCGTTTGCTTACGCAAGCTATACCGATGTAGAGAAGTTTGTTGTCCAGAAAAAGCAGGCTCTTGAATAAACCCTGAAGTGAATGGCATCGCGTGACCACCCCGTACAGGATAAAGGCAAGGTGCTTTCGGGTCGTCATGTCATAATAGTGTTTCCACTTCTGAAAGGCTACAGCTTGGTCCATAAGACGATCAGGGATGAAAGAAAATAGTTGGCACAAAATAGGTTGCCCAGATAATTTGATATTTTTACTCATGATGTTTGGTTTAGTAACTCAAACACCACAAAAAAGGGCGGTAAGTAAATTTACTTCCGCCTTTTCGTTCTTATCTTTTGTCGGATGACAGTATTTTATGATTATAAATAGTTATGAGTTTTGATCTGCGAGTTTTTAGTTTTAGGCATCAGCTCGACATTCAGGGCTCAACGTTCGCGGCAAAATCAAAAGGGTATGGTTTTTCGAAAAATTAAATTTTGGTTTTTGTTAGTGGTCATCTCGGCTTGCAATCCCGATCGCTCCGATGACCCCATCCCTATTACGGCATTTACGGATATAGTAATTAATATAGGATTGCCAGCGTATTTTAGCTTACAAATTGATGGCGGGTATAAGGAAATCAGTGGTGGTGTGCGTGGAATTATTATCTATAGAAAAAATTCAACTACCTACTTAGCCTACGAGCGCAATTGTTCGTACCGACCTAATGAAGCCTGTGCCACCGTTGATGTTCACAGCTCAGGACTTTTTATGATTGACACGTGCTGCAACTCAAGCTTTGGTTTTGATATGGGCAGCCCACAAGGTGGACCTGCCACACGACCTTTGCTACAATACCGTACCCAATTGCTTGGATCGACTCTCACAATAACCGATGAGGTTATTAATTAGCGAAGGTAAATTCGCTATTAAAATTTCGCATGTATTCTTCCGTAGAAATAATACACAACAAGACCTAATACCAACCAAATCATCGCAATGGCTAGGATTAAGGTGTTTAAGGAGAACATTACACCGAGGCAACTAAGTACACCAAGTATTGGTGTTACAGGAAACAATGGAGTTTTAAAGGGTCTTTTCAATTCAGGTTGATTGTATCGCAAAATTAAAATTCCCAGGCACACGATTATAAATGCCAGCAAGGTTCCAAATGAGACCAACTCACCTAAGATACCAATCGGTAGAAGCCCGGAAGTAACCAATGCAACTCCGCCAGTAACCAGCGTTGCAAAGTAGGGCGTTTGGTATTTAGGATGAATCTCTCCAAATCGTTTGAAGAATAACCCGTCATTCGCCATAGAATAAAAAATTCTGGTTTGTCCCATTAGCATAACCAGGATCACTGAACTCAATCCTGCAATAGCACCGATTTTTATCATAGGGCTAAACCATTTTAAATCTGTCTTGTCGATAGCCACAGCAATGGGTGCTGAAGTATTTAATTCTGTATAGTTGGCTATGCCAGTCATTACAAGCGAAACTATAATGTAGATGATTGTACATATAACCAGCGAACCTAAAATTCCCCACGGCATATCTCGTTGCGGATTTTTTGCTTCCTGAGCGGCAGTTGAAACGGCATCAAACCCAACGTAGGCAAAGAAAATAACTGAACTAGCGCGCATAACTCCCGACCATCCAAACTGGCCAAAGGTTCCTGTGTTTTCTGGAATAAAGGGATGCCAATTATCCTGGTTAATATATTGCCAGCCCAACAGGATAAACATAATGATTACAGTGAGCTTAACAATCACCACTACGTTATTAAACGAAGCTGATTCTTTGATTCCTCGATAAAGTAAAATGGTTACACAAAAGACTATAAAGACTGCAGGCAAGTTTATGAATGATCCTGTGAAGACAAGATTGTTAGCTTCATCGAGACCCAACGGGGCACTAGAGAGTGATGTGGGAATATGAAGGCCAACGGAATCGCAAAAATTTACGACATATCCAGACCATCCAACAGCAACCGTTGATCCTGAAAAAAGATATTCAAGAATTAATGCCCAACCGATAATCCAGGCAACAAGCCTCCCCATGGTGGCATACGCATAAGTATAGGCGCTGCCTGCAATTGGTATCATAGATGCGAACTCAGCATAGCACAAACCCGCAAATGCACAAGCGAAACCTGCAACGATAAAAGAAATTGAAACTGCTGGCCCAGCGTAAATGGCGGCTGCTTGTCCAGTTAAAACAAATATTCCCGCTCCAATGATGGCGCCTATTCCAAGTGTTATCAGGTTAAACTTACTCAGCGTGCGTTTGAGTCCGTGACCAGAACCGTCTGACTCTTGCATCAGGACACTCATGGGCTTTTTTGTGAATAATGGATTTGCCATTTGAATCTAGTTGGTTTAGATAAACAATTCTTAAAAATATAAAGAATAATGGATTGACAAAGGAAATGCTTTGCCGTTTGCATAATTTTTGCGAGAGTAGTTATGGTGATTATCAATTCGGTAGTGCAAACTTAACGCGCACTCGCACTTCACTTTCTACAGCCACATTATCTTCTGTTGTAGGTGCCCATTTTGGTCCTTCCTTCACTAAGCGAATCACTTCTTCATCGCAACCGTATCCTAAGCCTCTGAGTAGTGTAAACTCCGAAAGTGATCCATCAGTAGCCACAGTAAATTGTATGGTTACACGCCCCTTGATTTTGTTTTCAATTGCTTCTTGCGGATACTGTAACGTGCTCTTTAAGTATTTATCATACGCTCTTCGCCCGCCTTCAGGTTCGGCTAGCTTAACCACAGGTTCGTGATCAAGATCTTTGGCCGATGAATATCCCGTAACAACCACTTCACTAAGCTGCGATACATCGGTTTGAAGGTTTACAGTAACTTCTTTTTGATCGGTAACTTTTACTTCTTCTGTTTGAAGACCGATAAATGAGTAAACCAACGTAGGCTGCTGCACATCGCTGACTAATTTGTAAGCACCTTGCATATCGGTAACAGTACCTGTTGTAGTTCCTTTGACTACAATATTTACTCCGGGCAACGGAGTGCCATCGTCAGCCGAAACTACCTTACCTTTAATTACTTTTTGATTGGTTGTAAAACTTTGTACGATTGACTTTGATCGCGCAACTTGAGGGGCTTCCTTTTTAATTTCTGCTTTTTTATCCTGTGCTTCCACAACCGCACTTTCTGTAATGAGTTCTGCAATTTGTTCGGTAGAAATTTCGTCAGCCTTTTCGGGATTCAATTTTTCTACAGGTAATGGCTGAGAAACTCCTGCTTGTGAATTTACTTCTGCTTTTGGTTTTTGTTCCTTTACCGTCTTCGTGGCTTTTGCAGATTTTTTGTTAGACTGCTCTTCCTTCTTTTCTGATAGAGCAATAAAACCATCAGTCTTGTTTACCGAGTCAATCAACCGGTTATTTTGTATCGAATCGGAGTAAAGTTTTTGCTCATTGCTTGCAAACTGAACTTCTTTTTCGAAGAATGGCGTAACGGCAAAGTAACCCACAATAAGCAAAGCCACCGATGCGGCAATGCGTAGTGGCCATAACCAGTTCTTTTTATTTTTTTCTTTTTGATTTGAATCCGCTGCTATTGATTCTGCAACTGGAGCTTTGGAGAAGCGTTTAGAAGCAACCGCACCCGCAGCGAACTGTTCGTGAATTTGCTCACTGGTTCTTTCTTTTATTCTGAAACTAAGTTCATCCAGGTCAACATTCAATTCTTGCCCGGAGAGTGAATTCATGCCCTCAAGAGCCTCATATAAGAATGGATCGCTGAGTGCTTTTTTCTCAAGTGCATGTTGCTCTTGGGGTGTCATTTCACCCGCCAGATAGCGCTTAATATCGTTTTTCCACTTACTCATTTCGGTCCATACAAATTTTCAAATTCCGCTTTCCGTTTTGAATAAAACTCTTCACTTTATTCAAATCAAACCCTGTACCCTCAGCGATATCTTTGTAGCACTTTTCTTCAAGATAAAACAGTTGAACACATTTTTTCTGCTCATTTACTAAGGTTTCTATACAGTTCTCAAGCTTGCTCAGATTTCCTTCCAGATCAGGCTCTTCTTCTGGATGCAGAAGCAATTGGTTTTCCATAAGCTCAGGCGAAAATTCCAGTGTGAATTTACCTTTTTGAGCTCGCAGTTGCATCAGGCAATGGTTGCGCGTGGTCACGTACAACCAACTTTTAAAGTTCTCAACATCGTGAACCCTTAACGTATCCACTAATTTTTCAAACAACTGCATCACCGCATCCTTTGCTTCATCACGATCTTTTAAATATTTCAGGCAAACCCCATAAACCAGAGACTGATGGCGCGAAAATAATTCGCCCAATGCGGATAGTTCCGCTTCTGATTTATATCGATCCAATAATTCTAAGTCGGTCAAGTTGGGGTATTCAAGCCTTCAAGTTAAAATTTTTTAACTCTTTTTTATGGAATCCGAGAGATTGTTGAATCCTACTATCAAAATTAAACACACACGCTTATGAAAAAGATTACACTAAGTCTGATCGTTTTACTTCTTATTGGAGGTATGCTTTCAGCACAAGATCGCACAATTGTTGGCAAGGTCACTTTCTTAGATGATGGTAGCGCATTGCCCGGAGTTAATGTTTTGCTAAAGGGAACAGCCACAGGTGTTGTAACGGATGTTCAAGGAAATTACCTGATTCATATTCCCTCTAAGGGTGGCACGTTAGTGTTTTCGTTTATTGGCCTCGCAACCAAAGAAGTTGCTATTGGAATTTCAAATAGGGTTGATGTAAAAATGGCCAGTGATGTTGCTCAATTAAATGAAGTTGTAGTAACAGGCTATGGTTTAGATGCGAGAGTTCCAGGGATAAGAATCCGCGGAACAAATTCAATGAAAAGTGAAAGCAAACCTTCATCAATTCCTTATAGCACGCAGGATTTTCATGATTCCAATCCCCCTCGTTACAACACGGAAGAGTATGATGGAATAACTGAAAATATTTTCCATGAGGCACTAAAAAATCCACTTTCTACTTTTTCTATTGATGTGGATGCCGCTTCGTATAGCAATGTAAGGCGTTTTATAACTAGTGGCCAACAGGTGCCAAAAGATGCCGTGCGCATTGAGGAGATGATCAACTATTTTAATTACGATTATGACCAACCAAAAGGTGACGATCCATTTTCAATTAATACTGAAATTTCATTAGCGCCTTGGAATAAGAAACATAAGCTGGTTCATATTGGTCTGCAAGGCAAAAATATCCCGAAGGAAAATTTGCCACCATCTAATCTTGTTTTCTTGATTGATGTTTCGGGCTCCATGAGTGATGAGAACAAATTGCCCTTGCTTAAAACTTCTTTTAAAATGTTGGTAGAGCAATTGCGTGAACAAGATCGGGTAGCCATTGTAGTGTATGCCGGTGCAGCGGGATTAGTTTTGCCATCTACATCTGGTGCGGAGAAGAAAAATATCCTGGAGGCGCTTAATAACTTGGAAGCAGGCGGTTCAACTGCAGGCGGAGCGGGAATACAGTTAGCCTATGCGGTAGCCAAAGAAAATTTTATAGAGAATGGTAACAACCGAGTGATCTTAGCGACTGATGGTGACTTTAATATAGGTGAGTCGAGCAATGGAGGCATGGAGCGATTGATTGAAGCAAAGCGCGAACAAGGCGTTTTCTTAACAGCACTTGGTTTTGGAATGGGTAACTATAAGGATTCTAAAATGGAGATATTGGCTGATAAAGGAAATGGAAATTATTTCTATATCGATTCAATGTTGGAAGCTCAAAAGGCTTTAGTAAATGAATTTGGCGGAACGTTATTTACGATTGCAAAAGATGTAAAACTGCAAATCGAGTTTAATCCAGCTCGGGTTAAAGCCTATCGGTTGATTGGTTATGAAAATAGAATGTTGAACAACGAAGACTTTAACAACGACCGCAAAGATGCGGGCGAGTTAGGCTCTGGCCATTCAGTTACTGCGCTCTATGAAATCATTCCAGTCGGAGTAGAGAGTGAATTTTCAAAAGTCGATAACTTGAAATATCAAAAGACGAAAGTTGAACCACAGGCTTCTGATTCAAAAGAAATAATGACTGTTAAATTTCGCTACAAAAAACCTTCGGGCACGGTAAGTAAATTAATTGTTCATCCTTTATTGGATGAGAACATTGCAATAGACAAGACTTCAGATAATTTCAGGTGGGCTGCTGCGGTAGCTGGTTTTGGCATGTTGCTTCGAGACTCTGAATATGTAAAGGATTTTAAGTACGAAGATGTGCTTCAATTGGCGCAGAACGCCAGAGGCAAGGATGTGGATGGATACCGGGTAGAATTTATTAATTTGGTAAAGTCGCTGAAAAGTCTGGCGGCTCGATAGCTAAAGAAGCTTTAACAAAAACCCGCAGAATGAAATATTCGCGAGTTTTTGTTGTTTTTAGGCTTTCACTTTGGTAACAACGGGATTTAACAGGAAATTGAGGCCGAATAGAAGCCCATGATTAAGATTAGCGCAGTGGTAATCACCTACAATGAAGAGCGTAATATCGGTCGATGTATTGATTCGCTGGCATTAGTGGCCGATGAGATTGTTGTTATTGACTCTTTTTCAAAGGATAGAACGCGAAAGATTTGCCTTGATAAGCGGGTGAAGTTTGTTGAGCATGAATTCGTAACTCATATTGATCAAAAGAACTTTGCAGTAACACAAGCCCAGTATAATTATGTGCTTTCATTAGATGCGGATGAGTATTTATCTGAAGAATTGGTTAAATGTATTCTTCAGGTTAAAGAAAATTGGACATTTGATGCATATCGGATGAATCGCCTTTCCAATTATGGAGGTAAATGGATTAGACATGGAAACTGGTATCCAGATCAAAAGATTCGACTTTGGAACAGAAAGATTGGCTTATGGGGTGGCGAAAATCCACATGATAAAATTGTTCTTCATAGTGGAATAAAAATTCAACATCTTAAAGGTGATATTCTTCACCGTGCCTATTCTGATTCAGAAGAAACCATTAAAAAAATACAGACTTATTCTGAAATTTTTGCGAACGAGAATGTTGGAAAAAAGACAAGCTCCGTTGGGAAGATTATCGGTAGATCAGGTTTCGGTTTCTTTAAGAGCTATATTTTAAAGCGAGGCTTCTTAGATGGTTTTGAAGGATTAATGGTAGCTGCAGCGGTTGCCAATCACGTTTTTTATAAATATTCCAAGCTATATGAGGCTAACCGGAGAGCCCTTTTGGGCAAGCGGCTGGTTGTTAGTCGCACAGATAACCTCGGTGATGTTATTCTAACGCTCCCGCTGCTCGGTTATCTCAAATCTATGGTTCCTGATTTAAAAATATTTTTTATTGGTAAGAAGTACACTCAACCAATAATTAATCAATGCATATTTGTTGATCAGTTTTTGGATCGAGATGAGGTGATGAAAGACCCTCAAATGCTTGCTGCGATCCGGGCAGATACCATTATTTTTATTTACCCAGATCACGCCTTAGCTAAAATGGCAAAACAGTTAAATATTAAACAACGCGTATCTACAGCGCATCGATGGTATAACTGGTTGTATTGCAATCACCTGGTAGATTTCAGTAGAATTAAATCGAATCTTCATGAGAGCCAGTTAAACTTCAAACTACTAAAACCATTCATGCTAAATGCGGATATTGACACCAGTGAATTAATACCTTATTACGGCCTTCAACCTTCAAGTTTTGATTATCAAAATTTATTATCAAAGGATCGATTCAATTTAATTTTGCATCCAAAGTCAAAAGGAAGTGCACGCGAGTGGCCACTTGATAGCTATTATGAATTGGTTCAATCCCTTCCTGCAGGATCTTACAAGATTTTTGTAACAGGCTTAAAACAAGAAGGCGACTTGATTCGGAATGAAAAACCCGAACTCCTGGCTCATCCTAATGTTACCGATCTTACAGGTAAATTTAATTTAGATGAATTATCCACGTTTATTAGTCGGGCCGATGGTTTGTTAGCATGTAGCACGGGTGTGCTGCATCTAGCGGCAGCTTTAGGTATTAATACCCTTGGATTATACTCGCCTATGAAGCCTATTCACCCTGGCAGGTGGATGCCAATAGGAATCAAAGCAAAATACCTCGTGTTGAAAAAAGAATGCAATGATTGTAGGCAGAGCAAAAATTGCGCTTGTATTCAAGCCATTGCGGTTGATGAAGTTAAAGATCAGTTTGATATCTTTTTGAAAAAGAGAACTGCAAGTTTAATGGAGTCTTCCTACCTTAATTCATGATTTAATCATCAACTCTAATATCGCCTAAGTAAAAACAATTGTTAATGAAAGTAAGTGGCTTTACCATTGTTAGAAATGCAATTAAATATGATTACCCAATTGTAGAAGCCATTACGTCTATTCTTCCAGTATGCGATGAGTTTGTGGTGGCTGTTGGTAACTCAGAAGATGAAACATTAAGCTTAATCAAAGGCATTGGCTCTGATAAAATCAGGATCATAGAAACTGTTTGGGATGACACTTTGCGCGAGGGAGGTAGAACATTTGCGATTGAAACAGATAAAGCTTTTCAGGCAGTGTCTCCAGATTCTGATTGGTGTTTCTACATACAGGCAGATGAGGTGTTGCATGAGCAATACCTTGAAGTGGTTAGAAGTTCAATGCAGCAATATTTGAATAACAAGCTGGTCGATGGATTTTTGTTTAACTACAAGCATTTTTTTGGAAGTTATGATTACGTGGGTGAATCATGGAGTTGGTATAGACGAGAAATAAGAATAGTAAGAAATAAGAATACTATATTTTCATACAAGGATGCTCAGGGCTTTCGTAAGCAACCGAATGAAAAATTAAAGGTTAAACTAATTGATGCGTCCATTTTTCATTATGGGTGGGTAAAGGAGCCAACTAACATGCAAAAGAAAATAAATAATTGGTATCGATTTTATAGAAATGAGGAATGGATTGAAAAGAACGCCAATAAACAGGAAGAGTTTGACTACAGTGCGGTAAGTTCTTTGGAGTTGTATAAGGAAGCTCATCCCCAAGTTATGCTAGAGCGTATTGCACGAAAAAACTGGAAATTTGATTTCGATCTTTCGAAGAAAAATTATTCAACAAAGGAGAAAGTAAAGAGGTTAATCAACAGTCTTTTTGGATACAGGATTGGGGAGTATAAGAATTATAAAATTATTTAATCTTATGAACACTAAAGATACAAAGCTGATTTACCAAAGATTAAAAGATCGTAATATTCAATTTACTCATGTTTGTGAGGTGGGCGTTTACCTTCCGGAAACATCAAACATTATCAACTTTATTAAAGAGGGGATTCGGGCAACTCTGGTTGAGGCCGATCCGGAAACAGTGGAGAAAATCAAAACATACTTTTCGGGTTATAACATTCAGGTTGCAGCTGTTGCGGTTTGGGACACGTCAGGTGTTATCAAGTTATCGAAGGCAGCAGCTTCAACATTCGTGACACAGTTAGAAGCAAGCCCTGCTATTATAAACGATAAATATCAGGTTAGCGAAGAGAATACCTTTGAAGTTCCATGCAAAGTGTTTTCAGAAATCGATGATGGATCGATAGACTTGCTCAGTGTTGACATTGAGGGTGCCGAGTGGTACGTTATTAAGCATTTGAAAAGTCGACCTAAAGTAATTTCCATTGAAACACATGGTAAGTATTATATCAATCCATTCTTAAAGGAAATTGAAGCGTGGCTTTCAAAGGAAAATTACGCGACCTGGTATAAGGATAGGAGCGACACAGTTTATGTTAAAACAGGATTATTGTCTCCAACATTTACTGAGAAGGTTACTACGTTTTTAACACTTTCCAAGATTCGATGGAAGAAATTCAAGATATTTTAATATGATGTTATTTTCTCAAATAGACAATGCAAAAGTAGTGGCCTACGAACCCATTGCTGAGAACTACAAGCTCTTTAAAGAAAATGTAAAGAGAAATTCCATAATGAATGACAAAGTAAAAGTTTTCAACATGGCCGTAACAGGAACTCCTGTTGATGAGATATCTATTTACAAAGAAGTTGAAAACGAGAACTCTGTAACAGCCTCTATTTATAATGATTTCTCCACCCAGAATAATAATGTTATAAAAGTAAAAGCAATTACGCTTGAGCAAATTATCGAATCAAACAATCTCAACTCAGTAGATTTATTAAAACTCGATTGCGAGGGAAGCGAATATGCTATTCTTTACGAAACCCCTAGTAGTATATGGGAGAAAGTAAAAATGATTTATATGGAGGATCATCCTTTAGATAAAGAGAATCGTAATCACAAATCAGCAATTGGTCATCTGGAGTCTCTTGGGTTTACATGTGATTCAATTCTTGCCGATAATGATTGCTATGCCGTTTTGGCTACTAGAGAGAAATTAAAATCTTAATGGAAAAGCCTCAGCACATACATCTTATAGAACTTTTGAAAAGACCATTTTAGTTGCCGTAGGCTTCCATTATTTCGCAGAGAAATGGTTGACGAGAGTTTGCCATTGAAGGAGCCTTGTTCCGTAAGTGGAGGATGTGCCCAGTAGATACGAAATATTTTTTTATCCAAAAGATCATTATGCCACCAATCAATTACTTTGTTGCATTTGTGCTTTTTTAAATGGTTCAACATATCATTTGCTGCTTTCTTATCAATCATGTAAGCTCCAGCACATCTCCCACGATCGGCTTCATATAGGAATTTTTTTTTCGAGGTTTTTCGCCACGAAGGGAATCTTAATGTGGAATTCTCGAGCGAAATCATAAATCCTTCCGCTAGCTGATCACTCTCTTCCATTACTTTCTGTATTCTGTTTGAGAATGAATCCAAAAAGCAAACATCATTTTCAAAAATGATGGCGTATTTATAATCACTGGTTACAAATTTTTCATAAATAAGAAAATGCACGAGGGTGCAATACAACGCTCCTTTAGCCAGCACAGATTGCACATCGTCAGTAAAGTACTTTTTGATTAATTCAATGTTCTCAGAATCCTTGTATGATTCAGTAATAAATTGATAACCAAATCCAAAATCATCAAACAGCTCTCGCAAGATTTTTTCACGAGTTTCATAACCCTTTATTCCATGTACTACATAAATATTGTCTAACATTTTTTAATTTCTAAGCCTATTTAAAAATCTGAATCAGATAAAGTTAGTAAAATAATAGAATCGCTATGATAAAAAATGGTAGAATTATAACACATAGGTTGATTGATTTTTGAGTTGTTTTAGCCTTGGAAACAATACCACTTTCTTTTGCTATTTTTGACCTTTCATGGAAGAAGAAGCTCCCAAAAACTCATATACCACTCAGGAGAAGAACGACATTTTCAATAATGAGTTTCTTCCCCATATCACCTCCATGTATAACTTTGGGTATAGGCTTACATTCGATCAGGATGACGCCAAAGACCTTGTTCAGGATACCTATTTAAAGGCCTATCGTTTCATAGAATCATTCCAAAAAGGAACTAATGCTAAAGCATGGCTGTTTCGAATCTTGAAAAACAGTTTCATTAATGATTATCGTAAGAAAAGCAAAGAGCCTTCAAAGGTAGATTATCAGGAAGTTGAGTCTTATTATAATTCGGAAGATGTAGATAGGCAGATTACGCCCGACTTGCGCGTGGAGTCGCTGAAGGACATGATTGGAGATGAAATTTCGAACGCATTGAATTCACTGGATGTTGACTTTCGCACGGTGATTATTCTGTGCGATCTGGAAGGTTTTAAATACGAAGAGATGGCAAAAATTCTGGATATACCGATTGGCACTGTGCGAAGCAGGCTTCATCGCGCCCGGAATCTGCTCAAAGAAAAACTTAGCGAATACGCCAAATCTATGGGTTATAAAAATACCGAGTCATGACAAATTCAGTCAATCCCTTTATTCTTGCAGATGGTAAGAAGCCATCGTGCATGGAAATGTTACAATTAATTCTTGATGGCGAAGCCACTGCGGTGCAGCAAGAGTATTTTAGAACGCACATGGATAAATGTGCACCTTGTTTTAAGTCATACGATCTTGATAATACCATAAAAGAACTTTTGAAAACCCGTTG
>JBBSBG010000007.1:0-25617 GCA_038251495.1 Cytophagales bacterium | reverse complement strand
GTTATTTTTTATAATGAAGCTCATCCCGATTATTCGTCTGCTAGAGCAAGAGAGAAATATTTTAAAGGATCTTCTGGAAAGAAGAAGTTAAAGGCTTTGAAGGACTCAGGTTCCCTGCCTGCGTGACGCAGTCAGGCAGGCTTGACCTCCATGACGCAGTCAGGCGGGGATTCCTGCCGATGTCACCATTTTTGTTTGTAAGAAGGACTACAGGCACAAGAGCGTTAGTGAAATTAATTTAATTTTTTGTTTACCAACTCTAGCGCCTTCGTGGTTGTATAATACTTTGCGATCATATTAGGCACTTCCCAGGCTGGCATATTTTTGTTTTGTAGGTATTCAAGAAACTTTTCAGTCACGCGGCCAAAGTGGGCTTCATGACCTTCTTTATAAGATTCAGGAATAGCAACCTCCCAACCCGTACTTATTTTCTTTAACTCAACTCTTGGATACTTTGCCTGAACCGTTTTTAAATTTTTCTGAAGTGCACTTTCAATATTAGCATTGTTTGAAGCCTCTATATATAATGTTGGCTTATAGTGCTGCTCGTCACCCTGTTTAATAATGAGATTTGCCTTTGTGCCCCGCATAATCGAGTAATGTGTATCGCCTACGCCTTCTAGTGCTTTATAGTTCCAGATTACAGAAACTTTTGCATGAACGTTTTTCAACTTGTAGTTAATCTCTCCATTTGAGTAAACGTTAAGAATCGTATCATTCGATACATCTTTCTTTAAGTAGTCAGGGAATTGATCTAAATCTGTAATTGCTTTAAACTCACTCAATGTCATGGCAGTTGCTGAATGACTTGCCTTGGTAATTTCGATGTCCTTTGTATAGTCAATGATTTGTTCAGGAAAACATTCCCATTGTACCAAATCAACCAAATGCGTGATTACATCAACAATTCCTTCGCCTTGTTGAGAGGCATCCATAAACCAGGCTGGCCTCTGTAGAATACTTCCCGAAACATATTTATAAAAATGATGCACACTTTCTTTCGTTACTGCAGGATTTTCCGGTGTGCCTTCTTGTAACGTACCGAATACTTCAGGCAACATAGAAAACTCTTTCTGTAACATGGTAGAAATTTCATAACGCTCGGTCATGATATCATAGAGAAGTAAGTTATTTTTTTTAGCAGTAGCGAATGATTTTTTCAACCCTTCAAAGTCTTTACTTTCAATAATCATTGGTTTATCGGCCAGTACGTTAAATCCTGCCTCAAGTGATTTTGAAATGTACTCAGCCTTTTTCAGGTTGTTCCCTGAAAGCACGACTACGTTGCCAGCTTTTTCGGCAAGCATTTTTTCAAAAAAATCATTTTCATAATAGACTTCCTCTTTCCAATGGGTTGGATTTTCCTGTCGCGTGTTAAATCCGTTGATCCTGTTCAAATGCAATACTACGTCATTGCCTTCAGGCGCATATACATGCACAACCGAATCAACATTGTTGTACATCGACTTCTGCACTAAGGCCGCATGAAAATGACCGGGGTCGAGTGTGATCAATTTCACTGTGGCGGTCAATTGTTCACTGGGGCTGGAGCAGGATAACATTAGGGTAAGAAGAAAAAATCTAAAGATCGATCTCATAAAGAGGATTAGTTTCGAAACACTTTTTCAAAGTTAAAATTGAAAATAGGATTTTGCATTATGGTAACAGATGTCGTCCACCATTTTGCCAATAAATTCAATATCATCAGGCAACTCACCATTCTCTATATCGGTGCCTATTAAATTGCAGAGTATTCTTCTAAAATATTCGTGCCGTGGGAAGGAGAGAAAACTTCTTGAGTCAGTAATCATACCAATGAATCGCGATAACAAACCCATGTTTGATAACGTGTTGATTTGTTTTTCCATCCCATCTTTTTGATCGAGAAACCACCAGCCGCTGCCCCATTGAATTTTTCCAGGTACCGAGCCATCATTGAAATTGCCAATCATGGTTGCAAACAATTCATTATCGGCTGGATTCAAGTTGTAGATAACAGTTTTAGTAAGCTCATTATCACTATCAAGCCGATCAAAAAACTTTGACATGGCATAGGCATGCGAGAAATCACCAATCGAATCGAAACCAATATCCGCGCCAAGCGTGCGCTTCATGCGCGAACTGTTGTTGCGCAACGCGCCAACGTGAAATTGTTGTACCCAACCTTGTGTATGGTATTGCCTGCAAAGATGGGTTAACACAAAAGATCGTAGTCCCAAAACTTCATTCGCATCGAGGATTTTTCCTTTTAAGACTTTTGCAAATAAAGCTGTAGCATCAGCTTGTGATAAGTTACTGAATGGAATGAACTCCAATCCATGATCGCATGCGCGGCAGCCATGTTTTGTAAAGAAAGCAATTCTGTTGTCGAGCGCCTTTAATAAATCGCTAAGTGACTGAATATCTATTGAAGAAGCTTCAGATAATTTTTTTAGATAGGCATTGTACGAGGCCGGATCTTCGAAGGCATAAGCTTTGTCGGGCCTAAATGTCGGAAACATTTTTATGCCCCCTGCATTGCCATGCTTAATGTGATAAGCCAAATCATCACACGGATCATCCGTTGTACACACCACTTCAACCTTCATCATCTTTAATAGGGACTGAACCTTAAATTCATCAGTTCGCAACTGAGCCGAGCAATCATCATAAATGCTTTTTGCTGTTTTACCGTTGAGTACTTTCGTTATGCCGAAATAATTTTTTAATTCTAGATGCGTCCAATGATATAATGGATTGCGCATCGTATAGGGAACGGTCTCTGCCCATTTCATAAACTTTTCTTCGGGGCTTGCATCTCCGGTGCAATATTTTTCATTTACACCATTGCTGCGCATGGCTCGCCATTTATAATGGTCGCCATCCAGCCATACTTCGCTTAGGTTTGTAAACTGTCTGTTCTCAGCAATGTCTTTTGGTGATAAATGATTATGATAGTCAACGATGGGTTGATTGGCGGCATGATCATGATATAATTTAATAGCAGCCTCAGATTGCAGCAGGAAATCTTTCCCTAAAAATTTAGTCTTAGTCACTTTCTTCTCTTTATTAAGAATAAAAAATTAAACTCCGCAAAATGCATTGAAGCCACCATCAACAGGTACATCCACACCTGAAACAAATTTGGAAGCATCTGAACAAAGCCACAACAAGGTTCCAATTAATTCTTCGGGTTCTCCAAATCTGCCGAAGGGCGTATTTTGCACAACCGAAGCTCCGCGCGCAGTTAGTGATCCGTCAGTATTTGTTAATAGAGCACGATTTTGTTCTGTAATAAAAAATCCAGGCGAAATGGCGTTGACGCGAATTCCGGCTCCATATTTTTTAGCCATTTCAACAGCCAGCCATCCTGTAAAATTGCTAACGGCAGCCTTCGCTGCGGAATAGCCAACTACTCTGGTGATAGGTCGAAAAGCAGACATGGAAGAGATATTAACAATCACACCGGTTTTCTTTGCTGCCATAACTTCTCCAAATATTTGAGAGGGTAGCACAGTGCCTAATAAATTTAAATCAACTACTTGTTGAAATGCTTTTGGATCTAAATCGAAAAAAGTTTTATCAGGTGGTATCGTAGCACCTGGCATATTTCCCCCAGCAGCATTGATTAAAATATCAATAGTACGGTAAGAAGAGATAATTTTTTCCTTAGCCGATTTAAGATCTTCAATTTGAAGCACATCGGCTTGAACTGCGAGGGCTTTGCCACCGGCTTTTCGGATTTCTTCAACGAGTGTTTCGCCCGCTTCTTTCCTTCGACCAATAATGGCAACATTAGCCCCAGCTTGCGCCAGAGCCATGGCCATTGAAGAGCCTAATACGCCCGTACCACCTGTAATAACTGCGGTTTTGTTTTGTAATGAAAATAGATTTTGAATGAATGAACTCATAGTTAGCGATTTTTTTATTTGTTAAAGTTATTGAACTCTTTGTTCATCTCTTCGTCAGTAATAAAACTTCCAGAACTTAACAAAATGCGATGCTTAAATGTCATTGATTGACCAGGCTCAAGCGTAGTCTTCATTTCGTAATCTGTTGGTATATATGATTTTGCTGCAAGGTTATTTACCGCAAACAATCCATAGGTACGTGCATGCCAATGGGCAGGATAGCCAATATTTTTCTTGTTATCGATTATGGCTATAGTAATAGGCTCGCCTGCTTTTGTAGCGGACAGAGAAACCCAATCAGCACGTTTGCCCCACACATCACCTTTTTCAAAACCTTCGCTGTTTTTATAAATCCCGTTTACACCATCATTATTAAGTGCTGCTACGGTAGTTGGTTTTCCGCTGGCATCCGTAAATACCTCTGGTTTTGTTGACGGCTCTTCAAAAGCGCGGTCAAGCCGGATGCCCATCATGCCTTCCTTACTATCTTCAAACACAACTTTTTGTTTTTGTGCAGTAAGCTTTGTGGTTCTATCAATGGCTCGAAGGTTATCCGTTCCACTGAACACGAAAGACGTTTCCTCAATTAAGAGTACATTGTTTTTTGAATCAACCCAGTTGGTTGTTACCATTAGTGTCCCTTTGCTTTTACCGTCTTCGGCCTTTACAATTTTTTGATGACGGATACTTCCGAACTCTGATTTTTTATCGGCAGGTATTGCGTAGGAGTTGTTCCAGAAATCAAGATCGTTCACGTCTCCATAGTTAAACCAAAGCCCAACATGATGTGGATGATCAACACGTTCATCGGGTCTTGGATCTATAGGAAACCCACGAGTGATCACGGTTCCTTTAGAAGTATAGATTGGGTATAATACTGGCTTGTCTAGATCAGAAGGGTAGATGAAGGAGGTAAATAGCTTGCCGTCAATAATCACATCTACTTTTTTATTTTCTTCATCGGTAACAAACTTTATAGCCTTCTGTGCAATCACTGAACTACAAGTAAATAAAAAGAGGGACAATACGATTGCCCCTTTTTTTAGTGTGAAATTAGAACTACTCATGTATTAATATTTAAAAATTTTTCCGCCAGCCATCACTTCTTGTGTGGCTTCATTGAAGGTTGCTTTCATTCCGGTATGAACCGCAGCGTTAGCCATGATCACAGCGATAGCATGCGAATACCCGGCCTCAACAGGAGCATTAGGTTGCTTGCGGTCGCGCACCCTTTCCATCCAATTACGCATGTGGCCTGATGTTAATGGATCGTTGCCTGTATTGGCTGAAGCAATAATTTTTTCATCCACCATATTCAGGTTTGCTTCCGTCAATAGGTTAGCGCTCATGCCCATCGGTTTAGCAAAACGTTCTGTTAAGCCGCCTGTTGGTGTTACCATGTTTGTGTTAAGATTCATTTCGCCTCCATTTGAATAATAAATCTCGGCAGGATTTTCATCACCATTGTGCATGCGTGAAGTGAATGTTACCTGAAAGCCTGTTGAAAGATCATCCGCTGGTCCATAATCAAATGCAACAGCAAGGGTATCCCAGTTTTTGCGTCCATCCTTCCACTGATAAATTCCTCCGTTAGCAGTTGCGCTTCTTGGATTTTTCAAACTGCTGAACCAATGAACTGTATCAATTTGGTGACTCATCCACTGACCTGGAAGTCCGGAAGAGTAAGGCCAGAACAACCTGAACTCTAAATATTTTCTAGGATCCCAAGCTTCGGCAGGGCGATTCATTTGATAACGTTTCCAATCAGTGTCGCTTTCTTTTATTTGATCAACCAATGCCTGTCTTCTCCACCGGCCTGGTTGGTTTACATTCCACGTAAGTTCTACCATGGTGATAGGTCCAAACTTTCCTGATTGCACGAAATCCGCAGCAGCATGATAGTTTCTTCCACTTCTTCGTTGAGAACCAATCTGAACAATTTTACCAGTCTCTTTTACCGCTTTCATTGCGGCACGTGCATCGTCCATTGTTTCAGCAAAAGGTTTTTCAGTGTACGTATCGCATCCTGCCCGAACGGCTTCTACCGTATGTAATGCATGCTGAAAATCGGCAGTGCTAATAATAACCGCATCAATATCTTTTGAGCTATAGAGTGCTTCGTTATTCGCGAAGGTTTTGATATCATGACCCAATTTTTCTTTGAGCATAGCCTGTCCTTCTTCGCGCCTTCTTTTCCAGATATCAGAAACTGCAACCATATCAAAGTTCAGTTCTTTATGGTGACCTAGAAATGCAGGTAACAATGAAGATTGAAAGCGATCGGAAAAACCAACAACACCTACGCGCACGCGGTCGTTGGCACCAATAATATTCCCATAACTTTTGGCTCCAAAGCCCATGGCACCTAAGTAGGTACCTGCTGTAGCCAGTGCAGATTTTTTAATGAAGTCCCTTCTTGAATTTTTCATAGCGCATTGAGAGTTTATTTAAAGTTTAATTTAAGCTAAAAAGATAATTTATCTAGCCGCCAAGGCATGATAAATATTAACTAAATTGACGCAATTAAAATGATTTGCAGAATAGTCACTCTAATTTGAAGAACGCTATGCATTTAATGGAACAAACAATGCGCTGGTTCGGCCCGAAAGATCCGGTAAGTCTTGCAGACATTCGTCAGGCGGGTTGCACCGGGGTAGTAACAGCCTTACACCACATTTCGGTTGGTGAAATCTGGACAACAGAAGAAATCACAAGTCGGAAAAAAGAAATAGAAGCAGCCGGACTTACGTGGTCAGTAATCGAAAGTTTACCAGTGCATGAGGATATAAAAAAACAATCCGGAAGGTATAAGCAATGGATTGAGAATTATAAGATCAGTCTAAAAAATGTTGCCACGTGTGGCCTTAAAGTAGTAACCTACAACTTCATGCCTATTTTAGATTGGATGCGCACCGATCCATATTACACAATGCCCGATGGAAGCAAAGCATTGCGTTTCGAGAAGTCGGCCTTCGTTGCTTTTGATCTATTTCTTTTGAAAAGGCCAAATGCTGAGAAAGGCTATACAACGGATGAAATTAGCAAAGCAAAAAATCGCTTTGAGAAAATGACTTCTGTCGAAAAAGAAACACTCTATAATAATGCGTTGCTTGGCTTACCCGGAAGCGAGGAGCGTTTCACAGAGGAACAAATCTTAACAGCCTTAAAAGCATATTCAGATATCGATGCCAAGAAATTAAAGAACCATTTATTTTACTTTCTTCAACAGATTGTGCCCACTGCAGAATCAGTAGGATTAAAACTCGCAATCCATCCGGATGATCCTCCATTTCCAATCTTAGGATTACCACGAATAGTGAGCACAGAGAAAGATGTACACGAGCTTATTAACGCGGCACCATCCCCGGCAAATGGATTATGTTTTTGTACAGGTTCTTATGGAGTAAGGCAGGATAATGAATTGGCGGGTATGGTGAAGCGACTTGGAGACCGTATTTATTTCCTCCATTTACGAAACACAAAAAGAGATGCCGAGGGAAATTTTTATGAAGCTGATCATTTGGCTGGCGATACTGATATGCCCGCTGTTGTGCGAGAAATTGTTTTGTTGATGGAACGCAGAGGCGAATCTATCCCGATGCGTCCTGATCATGGACATCAAATGCTTGATGATCTTACTAAGAAAACCTTGCCTGGTTATACAGCCATAGGCAGGCTGCGTGGCTTGGCCGAATTACGAGGACTTGAACTAGGAATTGCCCGGTATCTGAATTAGGGCAATTTGCTTAAGGTTATACAAATCAAATTTTGAATGGAATAAACCCGCTAAAAGTTCGTATCTTTGAAGATCAATTCATTGAATCTTTCTGAGAATGAACCATTTACGGCTATTCCTCTTTTAATTCTCTCAATTGAAACAGGGTTATGAGGTTGAATTATTATTTATGTGTAATAATGCCTAAAATATCCGGATAGTGGGAAACTCTTTAATGTTTAAATAAACAAGCATAAATAGATTAGTATGGTTGCTACAATGAATCCAAAGACAATAACCTTTGCGCCTAAGCAGCGTGAATTTTCTACCACGGTTAATAAACGTGTTAGCGATTACTTCAAAAACAATGGTGTAACCAGGCATGCCAATGCTGAGATGATACTAAAAACAGTTATCATGTTTGCTGCCTATTTTATCCCTTATGGGTTAATAGTAGCTGGGGTTGTTACCGGAACGGGTTGGCTATTCCTTTCTGTAGTGATTATTGGACTTGGCTTGGCTGGAATCGGTTTGTCAGTCATGCACGATGCCGTACACGGAGCTTATTCCAATAAGAAATGGGTCAATACCTTGGTTGGCTATTCGATGAATTTGATTGGTGCAAATGCTTTCAACTGGAAAATTCAACATAATGTTCTTCATCACACCTATACAAATGTTCATGAAGAGGACGAGGATATTAGCCCAAGGGGTGTGCTGCGTTTAACTCCGCATTCCGATTGGAAGTGGTTTCATAAGTATCAATTTCTTTATGCCTGGTTTTTATATGGATTGATGACAATTGCGTGGATGACTTTTAAAGACTTTACGCGAATGAATAAGTACGACAAAACTGGTCTTACTAAAATGAATAATGGTAATGTTGCTAAAGAATGGGTGATTCTGATCTTAACAAAGATTGTATACGTAAGTTACATCTTTGTCATCCCGGTTGTTTTTACGCCCTTGGCCTGGTGGCAGATTTTGATTGGCATTTTTATTATGCACTACATTGCCGGATTTATTTTGGCTGTTATTTTTCAACCGGCTCATGTTATTGAAGGAACAGAATTTCCTCTTCCTGATGAGCATAATCAATTGGAGAACAATTGGGCAATTCATCAACTTATTACCACAACCAACTTTGGCAATCGCAGTCGTTGGTTTTCTTGGTATGTTGGCGGACTCAATTTCCAGATTGAGCACCATTTGTTTCCTAACATCTGCCATGTTCACTACAGAAAAATTTCTGGCATAGTGGAACAAACGGCAAAGGAGTTTGGCTTACCCTATAAAAGTGCACGTACATTTGTCGATGCGTTGTTAGGGCATGCCAGACTATTAAAAAAATTGGGTGTCCGACCGGCATATTAAACGCATTTTTTCTGTCAGACTTTAAATAACATTATCAATCAATATATATGAGGCAGTTAAAAATCAGCAAACAGATTACAAATCGTGAAAGTCAATCTCTTGACAAATACTTGCAAGAAATTGGTAAGGTAGATCTGATTACAGCTGAGATGGAGGTTGAATTGGCGAAGCGAATCCGTGCTGGTGATCAAATTGCCTTAGAGAAGATGACCAAAGCCAATTTGCGATTTGTGGTTTCGGTTGCCAAACAATATCAAAATAACGGACTTACGCTAGGTGACCTAATCAATGAAGGAAACGTTGGTTTGATTAAAGCGGCTATGCGTTTTGATGAAACGCGTGGTTTTAAATTTATCTCTTACGCGGTGTGGTGGATTCGTCAATCGATTCTTCAGGCACTTGCAGAGCAATCGCGTGTGGTACGCTTGCCATTGAACCGGGTAGGATCATTAAATAAAATTTCAAGAGCCTTCTCTGAACTTGAACAAAAGTTTCAACGCGAGCCATCTCCAGCTGAAGTGGCTGAGATTATGGACGTGACAATCGAGGAAGTTGAAAGCACAATGAGTGTGGGGGGCAGACAAATTTCTGTTGATGCACCCTTTGTGCAAGGCGAAGAAAACAAACTTCTGGATGTATTGGAAAGCAACAGCGAGGAAACACCCGATGCTGCTTTGATGATGGATTCCTTGAAGCTAGAAGTGTCGCGCGCCTTATCAACTCTTTCCGAAAGAGAGTCAGAAGTAATCTGTGACTATTATGGATTAAATGGCGGCCATCCAATGACGTTAGAGGAAATTGGAGACAAGTTTAAATTAACACGTGAACGCGTGCGTCAAATAAAAGAAAAGGCTACCCGTAGGTTAAGACATACTTCGCGGAGCAAATATTTGAAATCTTACCTCGGTTAAAATCAAAATCTATCTACCCCAAATAAAATAATTTAAGGAAATGAGTCCACGATTTTTTAGTTCTAATTCAAGTCAGGTTTATGTTTCACTTTGGAGTAAGTATCGCCCGGCAATACTGCAACTGATGGTTGCTGCAGGTGAGGGTAAGCAACAGTATAAACTTTTCGACCATGAATTTAAAATGCTGAATCCTAAAGAAAAGGGCTACACATTTACCATGCAAGCATTTAAAGGACGTGCGATGAATGACATCAGAAAATCAGCTACCGCGCAGGATTTACTTCATGTCCTTTTACAATCAAAAACAGCGTCTGAATTGCTGGATGGAGGTAAATATGAGTTTACACTTGATAAACAGTTTACACTGTCTGTTAGTGCGGTACAGGCTGAACTGGAAGTCGAGACAGAGGAGGCCTAATAAATCAGTAAAAATCTTATTTAACTACTTTAACGCGAACTGCGTTTAGGCCTTTAAAGCCACGTTCGGTTTCGAATGATACCAAGTCGTTTTCCTTAATGGGGGTAGAGAGTCCATTGCTATGAACAAAAATACTCTCACCGTTATCAACGTCTTTTATAAAACCAAAGCCTTTGCTTGTATTAAAAAAAGTAACTCTTCCTTGCCGTGCTGCACCCGCTTGGTTAACCGAACCATTATTCCGTGAGCCAATAACAATATCTTCAGTTTTAATGTTGGTTTTCTTTCTTGTTGGATCGGGAGGTGTGGACGAAATGTTTCCATTCTCATCGACATAAGCCAACATATCTTCGAACGAAGATGACTCCTTGTTTGCTTTTCTGTCTTCTTTGCGTTGCTCTTTTTCCTTCCTTTTTTGAAGTCTTTTCTTCTCTAATTCTTTTTTGTTAAACGTTTCTTGCGGTCTGGCCATGTATTTTGTTTTGTTATACTATTTTTTTTTAATCCCTCGTGATTTTGGAGTGAAATAGCCGGCTATTTGCGTCTCAAAGCATAAAGGCCTGTAAAGGTACGAAATTCTTTTTATTGACTGAATTCGAATAATAGTAAACGGCTGTTGATTCCCTTAATTTCCATACATTAAGACTCTATTTTCACAAAAAGTGCCCGTATTATGATTTCAGTTGTAGGCATTCCTTTTGACGCAGCATCTTCTTTTTTGCAAGGACCCGCTCAGGCTCCACCCAAAATCAGAACTGCATTTCACTCCGATTCTGCTAATTATTTTTCTGAAGGTGGAATCGATTTGAGCAATCCATCAACCTGGTTCGATGCCGGAGATCTGGATTTGGTGAATGAAAAGAATGTTGTGACTGCCATTGAAGCAGGGATAAACAAACTACTCAGTCAAAATTATCGCGTACTGAGTTTGGGTGGCGATCATTCCATTACTTATCCTGTTGTTAAGGCGTTTGCAAAGAAGCATGGCAAACTGAATATTCTTCATATTGATGCTCATGGCGATCTATACGATTCTTTTGAAGGCAACAGATATTCTCATGCTTGTCCTTTTGCACGCATTATGGAAGAGGAGTTGGCGGTGCGATTGGTGCAGGTGGGCATTCGAACACTAAGCACACACCAGCGCGAGCAAGCGGATCGATTTGGCGTAGAGATTATTGAAATGAAAGATTGGAGTAGCACCATTCAATTTCAATTTGAGGGGCCCGTTTATCTTTCGTTAGATATTGATGCCATTGATCCGGCATTTGCACCCGGTGTTTCACATTATGAGCCCGGTGGTTTTACAAGTCGCGAAGTGATTTCCATTATTCAAAAACTAAAAGGCAATTTAGTGGGTGCCGATTTAGTAGAGTTTAATCCAACACGAGACCCAACGGGCATTACAGAAATGTTGGCCGCCAAACTCTTTAAGGAATTGCTAGATCGTTTATTATTATCAGACACAAAATAGCATGCGTTTACTATTTCTTACCAGTCTTATTCTATTCGCCATAGCATGCGAACCGACCAAGCCAGATTATGATTTGATAATCCGCAACGGAATTATTTATGATGGATTTGGAAACGTACCCTTTGCGGGAGATGTCGCTATACAGGCGGATACGATTGCTGCATTGGGTGATTTAAAAAATAAAAAAGGAACCCGGGAAATCTATGCCAACGGAATGGCCATTGCACCTGGCTTTATTAATATGCTTAGCTGGGCTGATGGATCATTATTAAAAGATGGTCGATCGATGAGTGATATTAAACAGGGAGTGACATTGGAAGTATTTGGAGAAGGCTGGAGTCCTGGGCCGCGCAAAAAGAAAGATGCTACCGATACGCTTTGGTCATCGCTTGGCGAATATTTTCAACGCTTAGAAAAGAAAGGCGTGAGTACAAACTTTGCTTCGTTTGTGGGTGCAACCACGGTGCGCAATTATGTGCTTGGTTTTGAAAACAAAAAACCAACAGTGTCCCAGTTAAATGAAATGGAAAATTTAGTAGACGAAGCCATGCGACAAGGAGCCATGGGACTGGGTTCGTCTTTGATTTATGCACCTGCGGATTATGCAGATACGAATGAGTTGATTGAACTTTGCAAAGTAGTTTCAAAGTATAATGGCATGTACATTACCCACATGCGCAGCGAGAGTGATAAAATTTATGCAGCTTTAAATGAGGTGTTTAAAATTTCGCGCGAAGCGAACCTGCCCGCAGAGATCTACCATCTAAAAATAAATAATACCTGGAACTGGAATAAAGTGGATACAGTAATAGCTATGATAGACAGTGCGCAAAAAACTGGTTTAAAAATTACCGCAAACATGTATACATACAATGCAAGCGGCACTTCATTGACTGCGAGATTGCCAACCTGGGTGCAGGCAGGTGGGGCTCCAGTTATGCGAAAGCGATTGCGCAATCCGGCCTTGCGAAGGAAAGTGTTAGAAGAATTGAGGTTAGGAATTCCAACCCGAAATTCCGACCCGAAAGATGTCATGTTAATAGGATTTAGAAAAGATTCGCTGAATAAGCTTTATCGCGGCAAGCGATTGAGCGAAGTCGCTGCACTTCACGGAAAGAATGCTGATGAAACTATGCTAGATCTTATTGCTGATGATAAATCTGGTATAGCAGCGATCTTCTTTCTTATCTCTGAAGAGAATGTAAAACGAATGTTGGCTTTGCCGTACGTCAGTATTTGTTCTGATGCTTCTTCTATTCCATGTGAAGAACCCTTTATCAATGATGCTACTCATCCGCGCACGTATGGAAGTTTCGCTCGGTTGCTGGGTAAATATGTTAGGGAAGAAAATGTAATGAGTTTACCTGAAGCTGTTCGCAGACTTACGTCCTTACCGGCATCAAATCTAAAGCTAATAAGGCGTGGTAGTTTACAAGTGGGCAACTATGCCGATGTAGTGATTTTTGATCCCAATTTAGTTCGCGACAAAGCAACTTTCGATGAGCCGCATCACTACGCAGAAGGAATTATTCATGTATTTGTAAATGGAATTCAGGTTCTCCAAAACGGAAATCACACAGGATTAACTCCCGGCCGATGCATTCGTGGGCCGGGTTGGCAACCGAATTTGTAGATGAATGATTTGTTTTTCAGAACATTCGAAGTAATACGCTCAGTTTCGTCCTACCTATTCTCAACCCTTCTGGCTTTATTAAGAATTAAGGAGCCACTTTTATAGACTAAGGATATTCGTATCTTAACATTGAAAAACCTAACCTCATCGAAGATGAAACACTTGCTCAACCTTTTCCTGTTTGTAATTCTCTTTAGTGCTTGTCAAAAAGAAAAAGATAAATACGCAGTAATCATTCGTGGTGGCACTGTGTATGATGGTTCTGGTAAGCCAGGTTTGGTAACCGATGTTGGCATTAATGCCGATACGGTTGCCTTTATTGGTGATCTATCGAAAGCGGTTAGTGAAAAGGAGATTGATGCAACAGGGCTTGTGGTATCTCCTGGTTTTATCAACATGCTAAGCTGGGCTGTTGAGTCACTTATTCTTGATGGAAAGTCACAGGCTGATATCCGCCAAGGTGTTACACTGGAGGTTTTTGGCGAAGGCTCATCAATGGGACCTATGAGTGACCAGATGAAGGCTGATGCTAAAGCAGATATGAAACGTAATCCCGATTGGCAATACGATATAGATTGGACAACGCTTGGTGAGTATTTAGAATCCATGGAACGAAGGGGAATAACACCTAACGTAGCCTCATTTATAGGAGCGACTACTGTTAGGGTGCATGAGCTCGGTTATGAAAACAGGTTACCTAGTGCAGAGGAGATGGTGCGCATGAAAGCATTGGTGAAGGTGGGGATGGAAGAAGGAGCCATAGGTGTTGGCTCATCGTTAATTTACGCACCTGCAAATTACTCCTCAACGGAAGAGCTCATTGAATTATGTAAAGTAGCGAGTGAATATGACGGCATGTACATTACGCACATGCGCAGTGAGGGAAATGGAATTTTTGGTGCTGTGGATGAAACGATTCGAATTGCCAGAGAAGCAAAATTGCCAGCTGAAATCTATCACTTAAAAATGGCAGGCAATGATAATTGGTGGAAGCTTGATTCAGTGCTTTCAAAAATTGATGCTGCAAATAAGGAAGGTTTAAAAATTACGGCTGATATGTACACCTATCCAGCGGGAGCTACGGGACTTGACGCCTCTATGCCACCGTGGGTTCAGGAAGGAGGCATCAAAGTTTGGATTAAGCGATTGCAAGATCCAAAAATTCGTAAGAAGGCATTGGAAGAAATGCGCAAACCTTCTGATACATGGGAGAATCTTTTGTTGATGGCCGGAAGTCCGGATCGGGTTTTACTCTTAGGCTTTGCCAACGATTCATTAAAAAAGTTTACCGGAAAAACACTGGCTGAAGTTTCAAAGATTTATGGTAAGTCCGCGGAAGAGACTGCGATGGATTTAGTGATTGCTGACAGCACTCGTGTAGGCACAGCTTATTTTATGATGAGTGAAGAAAATATTAAGCGTCAGCTTGCCTTGCCGTATTTAAGTTTTGGATCGGATGCAGAGTCGCCAGCAACAGAAGGTGTGTTTTTAAAATCTAATACGCACCCACGGGCTTATGGAAATTTTGCAAGGGTGTTGGGTAAATATGTTCGGGATGAAAAAGCACTTACCATGGAGGAAGCCATTCGTAAACTCACGTCACTTCCCGCATCGAATTTAAAAATTAAAAAACGGGGCTTACTTAAAACTGGGTACTATGCCGATCTCGCAATTTTTGATCCGGCAAAAATTCAGGATCACGCAACGTTTGAAAAACCTCATCAATACAGCACAGGAATGGTGCATGTGTTTGTTAACGGAACGCAGGTTTTGGAAAATGGAGAGCATACTGGTGCAACTCCCGGACGGGTAGTGCGTGGCCCTGGTTGGACTGGAAAGTAGACTAACGATATTGGTCAACGACAATAAGTTTTTTAATAAACTATTTATAGATCAATCTAGGGCTATCAATAAAAACTTTTTGCCTCGTTCATATTTCAATCTATTGATATGCTCTTACTGTCTAATCACAGTTAATAATATATATCAAGGTTGATACTGCGTTAATAATTCGTTGATATAAATTAATGAGTTATTAATGAGGACTTTTAAGTCAAAAGAGCGATTTTTAATGGTTACAATAAGTACTAAAAATAGTAGTGAATTGAATAACGCAACCCTTTTATAATGATAATAAGCCAAAACAGACTCGTCACCGTGTTTAATAAGAAGATAGCCACCTGCATCCATGTTCTTTTTCTCTCGGTTCTTTCTTTTACAGCCTACGCTCAAAGCTTTATTACCACCTGGAAGACCGATAATCCGGGAAGTTCTAGTGATACACAGATAACAATCCCAACAACGGGTACTGGTTACGATTATAATATTGTGTGGACAGAGGTTGGAAATCCAACTAACACGGGCACGCTCTCAAATATATTAGGCAACGTAACCATTGACTTTCCTTCTGCAGGAACCTATCAAGTTGAAATAACCGAGCAGTTTCCACGAATCTATTTTAATGCGGCAGGCTTTCGCCCCGATGGAGATAGCCATAAATTACTTGCCATAGAGCAGTGGGGTAGCATTTCCTGGACTTCCATGGCTGCTGCTTTTAGCGGCTGTGTAAACTTAAGAGTTAACGCTACAGATGCTCCCGACCTTTCAGGAGTAACGGACTTGTCGCAAATGTTTTATCAGGCAACCGCATTTAATGATAATATAAATCACTGGGATGTAAGCACAATTATCTATATGGCTCGCGCATTTCGCGAAGCAGATGCTTTCAATCAACCACTTGATCTTTGGAATATCAGTAATGTGGAAGACATGAGTCAGATGTTTTTTTTTGCTGAAGCCTTCAATCAAAATATTGGAGGATGGGATGTAAGCAATGTTACTAGTATGAGCAATACGTTTGGTGGCGCAACTGCATTTAATCAGGATATTGGAAGTTGGGTTGTTACCAGCGTAACCGATATGAGTGGCATGTTTGGGTCTGCTGCTTCCTTCAATCAAGACATAGGAGGTTGGGATGTTGGCAATGTTACCAGCATGACAGGCTTATTCAATCGAGCAACAGCTTTCAATCAAGATATTAGTGGTTGGAACTTAAGCAGTGTGGTTAGTATGGCTGTTATGTTTAGTAATGCCACCGGCTTCACCCAAGATATTACCGGATGGGATGTAAGTAACGTAACCAACATGAATGGGATGTTTAGTGATCTCCCCACCTTTAATCAGGATATCAGTGGGTGGGATGTGAGCAGTGTTAACGATTTTAGTTCGATGTTTGAACGGTCGCCTTTATTTAATCGCGACATCAGCAGTTGGGATGTAAGCAGCGCAACCAATATGAATTCTATGTTTGCGCAGGCCGCTGCCTTCAATCAGAACATTAGTACCTGGGATGTAACCAATGTAACTGATATGCGTGCGATGTTTAAGGGAGCCACTTCCTTTAATCAGGATTTGAGCAGTTGGAATATTATCAATGTCCGGTTCCTGTTTGCTATGTTAGATAATTCAGGGCTCTCCTTGAATAATTACGACCAGTTGCTGGAAGGCTGGGCCGCATTGCCCTTAAGATCTAATGTTACTTTTGGCGCACCCAATTTATTTTACTGCAGTGGTGCAGCAGCAAGGGCCAATATCATTGCTAATTTTAATTGGTCTATTTTTGATGCCGGGTTGGGCTGCATTAATGTATATGCTGGCACCAATACAACCGGGGTACAATTAGCTAATGGACAACCTTCACCTTTTGATTTTGGGTCGATCAATGCAGGAGCTACTAAAATCCGCAGCTTCACCATAGAAAATAGGCAGGCAATACTCATTACAAATGTTGTTGCTGTTATCACAGGCTCTGCATTTACTACCTCATCTTCACCATTAACTATTCCAGCCGGAGGCCAGATAACAATTACGGTTGATTTTAGTAGTTCCTCTCCGGGCACTTTTCTGGAAACACTTACAATCACCAGCAATAATTTTACTGGTAATTTTCAATTTCCAGTAATCGGTGTTGTTACGGCATCGGCACAGCCCGAAATTGTTGTCACGAGTGGCTCCTTACCAAACGTTACTCAAATTAATGATGGAGATTCGTTTGGTTATTATGTAGGCGAGGATACGCGTGGAAATAGTGTAACGAATCAGATTACGATTACTAATCTGGGTGCTGCCCCATTGGTTATTTCTGATCTCTCATTTACAGGAATTGTGTTTAGCTTGGGAACACCACCACCCATTACCATACTGGTTGATAATTCAGTAACGATTGATATTACTATGGATGGAGCGGTTTCCGATAATTTCTACGAAACCCTTACCATCACAAACAATGACACAGATGAAGGAGTGTTTGACTTTGGTGTAGCTGGACAAATCTACGGCCCTGAGATTTATGTATTCGATGGGGTAAACGTTTTCTCTCCGGAAATATTTAATGGACAATCAAATTCTATAGATTTGGGATCATCATCATTAGGAATCGATATCATGAGACCGATAACCATTACCAACTATGGTTCTATTGATTTAAGCGTTTCCGCAATTTCCATTACTGGCATAGCCTTCACTACCAGCCTAAGTCCGCCTTTGTCGATAAAATATCTGGATGATGGAATTGAAACAACCGTCACATTTAATTTAATCCTCAGTGCTTCTGCAGGGGGTACGTTTAACGAATCGGTAACTATTACAAGTGATGATGATAGTGATATCATATTTCAATTTCCAATAACTGGAACCATTCTAGTCGGCAGTTGCGCAAACCAGCCATCTGTTTCCATTGGTTCAATAACTGATAGTTGTGAGAGCAGTCCCATCTTACTTGCAGCAAGTATTGGCGGTGCAGCAAATTCTATCTTATGGACAACAGCCGGAGATGGAAGTTTCAATGACGCTTCGCTTTTAAATGCAATGTATACACCTGGTGCTAATGACATTGCAGCTGGCTCAGTAGATTTTACAATTACTACTAACGATCCGGATGCGGCAGGACCCTGCGTTTCGGCAACCGCTACAACAACTGTTTCTATTAACCGTGCACCAACGGCTGCGGCTGGCGCTGATCAAACGAGTTGTAATACAGATATTGTTAATCTATCAGGAACAACGAACGCTTTTGCCATTAATCCCTTATGGAGTGCTAATGGAACGGGAATATTTTCTGCTTCCAATGCACTCACAACAACTTATTCACCCAGTGCAGCCGATATTGTTTCCGGTTCAGTAATCATAACACTTTCTGCAGATGGCTCCGGAGCTTGTACTCAGGTTTCGGATCAATTGCTGATAACCATTTTAAAACCAATTGTTGCCGCTAATCCATCCGTAGATGTAAGCATAGGTCAACCTGCTACAATTAATGTGCTTGCGGGTTCAACCACGAATGCTGCCGATGTAATTACGGTATCCATTATTCAGAATGGAACCAAAGGCACGGCCACCATTAACCCCGATAATTCAATTCGCTATGAAGCGAGTGTTGGTACGTTTGGTGATGACCTGATCCAATATCGAATCTGCAACCAGTGTAGCTTGTGTAGTGATGGTACAATTACATCCAAGATCGTGAATGAAGCTCCTATTATAAATCAACCTGCTGACGAGATTAAGACGGTGATTGGTCAAACTGTTACTATTTCGATAAGTAGCTTAGTCTCCGACCCGAATGCAAATCTTGATTTTAGTACCCTTAAAATTATTAGCGGCCCAATCAGCAACGCAGCGGCTTCCTTTGATTCAAATTTTGATTTGATTCTTGATTACTCGAACACATTATTCTCAGGTCTTGATTTAATCACCATTGAAGTATGTGATGTTCTTAATTTATGTGCACAGCTTGCCTTACAAATTAATGTAGAGGGCGAAATTGTTGTATATAATGGAGTTTCACCAAATGGCGATGGCAAGAACGATTACTTCAAGCTTGAGAACATTCAACTTCTTGAACCTGAAAATAAAGTGACAATCTACAACCGGTGGGGCAGTAAGGTTTATCATGTTGAAAATTATAACAATGATAAGCCTGACCAGCGCTTTAGTGGAATCAATAATAATGGCAATGCTTTACCCAGTGGCGTGTACTTTTATAAAGTAGAATTTATAACTAGCGAGCGTGAAGAACTGAGCGGATATTTAACGATTAAGAATTAAGGGCTAGGGATTTGGTTTCTCGAATTTCATTTTTTGGATTAGATTTAATCCGAAAAAAGTCTCGAGGAATTAATTAAATAAGTCTATTGGAGTGGGCATCAGTTTGATTAATTCTAAAGACATTTTACTACGAAGGACACTAAGGTTGCGCAAAGTACACTGGACGATTATTGAGCTTTGTGAACCCCTAGGTGTGTATCCTTACAGACTTATTTTTTTTGTGTTCTGTGATGACAGCACAGTGGTTAACTTAAGCCTCGTTAGAGGCGAAATATGGGTAGAATGGAATTTTATAAATAAGTAAAGTACCGTAGGTAGGGAATGTATTACGTCACTACAGGATTCTATTAAATTTCCGATTAAGATTGTTACCGGTTTTGAGTTCCTACACAACATTAAATTCTACTAAGTTAACGACTATGGTGATGACACAGAGCGCGGTTTAGAGTAAATGTATTCTATCTATTAGAAAATTGGTCGGTCTTTCTTTTTAGATATGGATAAATGACCACTGCGCTTAGAATAATCAAAGTGCCCAAATAAAATTTAAGACTCATCACTTCACTCTGACCAAAAATTAGTAGGGCTAGAATGATTCCGTAAACTGGTTCCAGGTTTAACGCAAGCTGAATAAAAAAAACAGAAAGCTTTTTGGTTAGTTCAATGGTAGCTGAGTACGCATAAACCGAACAAGCCCAGGCCATGATGGCAATATAAACCCAGTCAATAGAAGTGGGTGTTAATTTGAGTTCACCACCGTTTGCAAACGTGCTTTTGTAAATGGGTAAGAAAATCAAAATACTTAAACAAGCTCCTGACATTTGGTAGAAGGTAATGGTGTGAGAGCTAACTCGTGTAACTAATTTTGAGTTAATGATGGTAAACAGGGCCGCAGTAATGCCCGAGATTACACCTAAAAATAATCCAAGCGGATACTTAAAATCAAAAGCAAGTATAATTCCAAGACCAATTAATACAACAAGTCCTAATCCCACCTCCAAAAATTGAATTTTTTTTCTTTTTGCGATGGGTTCAAAAAGAGCTGCCCAGAATGAGCATGTGGCGAACCCAACCAAACTTGTAGAAGGATTGGAGATTTTACCAGAGGCAAAAAATGTTATCCAATGAATGGCTACAATAATACTTGTGAGTATAATTTTTAAAAGATCAGTTTTGGAAACAGCGAAGTCGGCTTTAATGATCAGCATTAGCACAGCCATACCCAATGCTGCAAGCAAAGTTCTATAAAAAACCAATTCAACTGATGGGAGTGAAATAAGTTTGCCAAGCACGGCAGTAAAGCCAAACAAGAAAACTATAAAGTGAAGTTTAAAATAATCGCGGGTTGTGGCCATCACCGAGGCGCGTATTTATACATGCCTAACGAAATAATAGTAAAAACTCCATTGGGCAACCATGCTGCGATAATAGGCGCAAGCGATCCTGTCTCTGCATACGTCCTCGTCATGGTAACGAAAAGAATAAAAATAAAAGACAGAAAAAATCCAAGTGCAATTTGAAAGCCTGTACCCCCACGACTCTTGCGTGATGAAACAATAACACCCATAAATACAAGCACAAAAATGGTGAATGGAGTAGCGAAGCGAATTTGTTTTTCCACCTCATAAACCTCTACACCTGTAGATCCGCGGAAGCGCATTTTGTTTATGTGCTCGGTAAGTTCATTAATCGTCATACCATAGTAACCTTGGTCGTTGGATTCAAAATCTTTTGGCGATATCGCTAACGTAGTATCCATGGCATCGCCTTTGGTTCCAAATTTTATGTCAAAGTTTTGCCGCACCTGAAAGATGCTATCTACTTGCTTCCGTTTCCAATAAAGAAGTGTCCATTTATTTTTTGTGGTGTCCCATTTAATATTATCAGCCGAGAGTTTGTCTACTAATCGATTCTCTTCAAAACGCTCCAATGAGAATTGATACCCTGTGTTCGATTGATTATTGAAACTTTGAATGAATAAATAAACATTGGGTTCAATTTGCATGTGTATATTCAATCGGCTGTAGAGATTACTCTTTTTAAAGTAAGTCATTTCAAAAACTAAGCGCTCCTGATTCGATTTAGGGATGACCCACCCATTTAAATAAAAGCTGATTCCTGCAATGATGCTCCCAGCAATAAAGTATGGCAGCAATAACCTTTTGAAACTTACACCACTACTGAGTATGGCAATGATTTCGGTATGTGCTGCCATACGCGATGTTACATACACAACAGAAATGAAAACTGTAATGGGAGAAATCAATCCGGCTATCCATGGAATGAAATCGGCATAATAGCCGAGTACTGCACCTATACCCAAATTGTTGGCCGAGAACTTGTCGATCTTTTCAGTTAAATCAATGACCGTAATGACCGCTACAAGAATGAGCACCACATAAAAGTACGTAGAGAGTATTTTTTTGATGATGTAGCGATCAATAGTGGTCATCATAACCGTTGTGATACTATTTTTACCATGCTATTCTTCCAGGTTGTAAAATGACCAGCTTCTATTTTTAGCCGGGCTTCACGCACGAGCCAAAGGTAGAAGGTAAGGTTGTGAATGGAAGCAATTTGCGCGCCTAAAATTTCTTTTGAGATGATAAGGTGACGCAAATACGCCTTCGAATAGGTTTTACTCACATAGCCTCCAACTTCAGGATCAAGGGGCGAAAGATCATCTTTCCATTTCTCGTTGCGGATGTTGATAATGCCTTGCGAGGTGAAGAGCATTCCATTGCGCGCATTGCGCGTGGGCATCACACAATCAAACATATCAATCCCTAAAGCAATACATTCTAAAATATTTTCAGGTGTACCAACACCCATTAAGTATCGTGGTTTATCTTTTGGTAAGATGGAGCAAACCAGGTGCGTCATTTCATACATCATCTCGTGTGGCTCGCCTACAGATAATCCTCCGATAGCATTGCCAACTTGTTGTTGGTTGGCAATAAACTCTGCTGATTGAATTCTCAAATCTTTGTAAACACTTCCTTGCACAATGGGGAAGAGTGCTTGCTCGTAATCATATTTTGATGAAGTTTCGTTCACCCGATTAACACATCGAGTAAGCCAACGGTGGGTCATCTCCATTGACTTTCTTGCGTATTCGTATTCGCAAGGATAAGGGGTACATTCATCAAAGGCCATAATAATATCGGCACCAATGGTTCGCTCAATATCCATTACACCTTCGGGCGTAAAAATATGTTTAGAGCCATCAATGTGCGATTTGAAAATCACACCTTCTTCTGTGATCTTCCTATTCGCGCCAAGTGAATAAACCTGATAACCCCCGCTATCGGTAAGCATGGGGCGATCCCAACTAATAAACTTATGCAGGCCGCCAGCTTTTTCGATAAGCGGAAGCCCGGGCCTCAAGTACAAGTGATAGGTATTTCCTAAAATAATTTTAGCGTCAATGTCGTGTTGAAGTTCGCGTTGATGTACCGCCTTTACTGACCCAGCCGTGCCCACAGGCATGAAGATGGGGGTGGGTATTTCTCCGTGATCGGTTACAAGTGTGCCTGCGCGGGCTTTTGAATTTGAATCGGCCGCGCTGATGGTAAATTTCATTCGGGCGCAAAGTTAATCCCACACATTGCGCTCTCCAAATCGCATTAGACGTCCGTTCACCTGACTTAGTATAACTCTTTCAGTTAAAATCTGCTTGCTTGCTGCTAAGCCTTTATATTTGTCCGTTTTTTAATCAATAATATTTCCCTTGTCTACCCTTGCGCTCATCTGTATTCTGATTTTAAGTGTTCAAATCATTTACTTGCTTCTCTTTTATTTTGGAGTTAATAAGAAAGCGAGCGATTCTCCCCAACCGCCCCACCCCGTTTCAGTAATTGTATGTGCACACGATGAAGAACAAAACTTGCGGGAACTCATTCCGGTGCTAATGGCACAAGACCACCCTGAGTTTGAGGTGATTATTGTAGAGGATCGATGCAATGATGGCAGCTATGATTATCTGCGTGAAGCAAGTGCGCAGCATAGCCGGTTAAAAATGGTTCGGGTAGTTCATAAACCTGATCACATCAGTGGAAAAAAGTTTGCGCTAACCCTCGGAATTAAAGCCGCTAAGTATGAATGGCTGCTATTTACCGATGCTGATTGTCGTCCGGCAAGTGCGCAATGGATTACAAGCATGACTGAATGTTATAATGAGCAAACTCAAATTGTGCTAGGGTGTTCGCCTTATGAAAAAAAGACTGGTTGGTTGAATGCGTTTATAAGATTTGAATCTTTACTAACCGCTGTTCAATATATCGGGTTGGCAAATTTAGGCAACCCGTATATGGGGGTTGGTCGAAATCTGGCCTATACAAAATCACTTTTCTTAAATAATAAAGGGTTTAATGAATACCTGGACGTGACCGGTGGGGATGATGATTTGTTTGTGAATAAGCATGCCACTAAAAATAATACGCGGGTTTGCTTGGGCGCAGAATCAGTAACAACCTCAAAACCGGAAAGTAGTTGGTCAAATTTTTTTCACCAAAAACTAAGGCACTTATCTGTTGGTAAGCGATATCGCTTTGCAGACAAAGCTATCTTGGCGTTTTTTTCTACTTCATGGCTGCTAACGTGGTTTTTTGTGCTTCCGGCAGTTTATTTTAGTCAATCTGCGTTAATACTGGCGGGATTCTTCTTAATCCGGTGGATAGTGATTGGTTTTGTCATTAATAAAGCCTCACGCAAGATGGGTGGGCACTTTGAGGCATGGAAAACGCCTTTTTTAGATTTTATTTTCGTATTTTATTATCTTGTCACCGGCCTGAGGGCGTTAGCGGTCAAAAAAATTAGATGGAAGAACTAGAAGAAGGCAGATTTTCATCCAAAGCACTTGAGGATTTTAAGTTGATTGACATGGCTGTTGGCGGTGACCAAAAGTCGTACGCCAAATTACTTCAGCGCTACAAACGCCCGGTGTATCACATGATTTTAAAAATGGTGCGCAACATCGATGATGCCGAAGATCTCACCATGGAATCATTCTCAAAGGCATTTCGAAGTCTGCATAAGTTTAAAAAGGATTTTACTTTTAGTACCTGGTTGTTTCGCATTGCTACTAACAATACCATCGATCACATCCGCAAAAAGAAATTGCACACGCTCAGTATTCAAAATACCTTTACCGATGATGATGGCCAATCGGTAAGCATTGATGTGCAGGATGATGGAATTTTAAATCCGCAGGATGAAGCCATCAAAGCGCAGAAAGAAGAACTGGTGCAAGTATTTGTAAACATGTTGCCTTCAAAATATCAGAAGTTAGTTCGCCTGCGCTATTTTCAAGAGCTTAGTTATGAAGAGATCGCTGTTGAATTAGAGGCACCACTTGGCACTGTTAAGGCCCAACTACATCGCGCCCGCGAGTTGCTTTATGACCTGGTGAAGAATAAGAAGGAACATATATAAATAGCTAATCCAGTTTCATAGCACCCTTTTTTTTCTGTTTTTAAGGCATTTAATTTTAAATGTTCAATCCTTTTTATACTTTTAAAATTGTGAAAAGAGGCTTTACCATATTTCTACTCACGTTATTCCTGCTCAATGTGCTGGGATATTATGGGGTTTTTCTTGGCCTACAAGTCAATAACACTCGTGCAATGCAAGCGCGTTTTGACAACGATAACTATGCGCAGTTGCATGAAATAACGTTGAAGGTTCCGATTACTGTTCCTTATTTAAATGACTCGCGCGATTATGTTCGTGTTGATGGTGAATTTGAATACGAAGGCGAGGTTTACCGCATGGTGAAGCAGCGCTATCGAAGCGACACGCTTTCCATTGTTTGCGTTAAGGACAATACATCGAAAAAAATTAAGCAAGCATTGACTGATTACGTTAAAACATTTTCGGACAAACCTGTTGGTGAGAAAGGAAATTCTAAAAAGACTCAGAATTTTATTAAAGATTACTTAACCACAACCACGGAGCTTCAATTGCATCATGATGGTTGGAATAATTCTATCACGGGAAGTGTTCACCTAAGCAAGTATCAATCCGTTGGCATTCAGCACAACACACCGCCCCCTAAGGGCTAATTCTTTTTCGCTCCGGATAAGTCCGGAATATCCAC
>JBBSBG010000006.1:0-26893 GCA_038251495.1 Cytophagales bacterium | reverse complement strand
TCAACCAAACTGGCACAATGGCGAGCAAAATAAGTGGCACAATGGCCACCGAAATACAACTCAACCTACTGGCACGGTATCAGCGAAATGCCTGGCTCAACATCACCGAAATGGGTGGCACAATGGCGAGCGAATTATCTATTTTTATAGTGAAAATCCTTATTCCACTAGTCTTTACTCTTAGTTTAGGTCAGGATAAAATCAGAGTAGTTGAATTTACTCGAATTTAGGATCAATAATGTACTTTCTTTAACTATCAAAATTAACTCATCATTTGCACTAGCAAAGTCCTTTAAATCAGTAAACCAAATTCTAAAATCTCCCCTTCCATTAGAACGATATAGCGAGATTTCTGTCTGCCTGATGTTCAAATCCTCAAGTACGTATTTCCCATTTAATTTTACCTTATGATTTGGACCGTAATCTTGATTTTCGTATTCATGAATTCCATTTTCTTTTAGAAATTCTCTCACACTTGAAGTAGCGTCCATAATGCTTTTCGCAAGTCCAGTGGCTGTTGGGATTAATATGGAATAGTTGATTTTTGCTTCTTTCAATAATGTCGTGTTTTTTGAAGAAACATTTTCTATCACTTCAGTTAAGGTAAGCTCTTTCAAAGATTTGGCGATTAATTCTTTAATTACTTTTCCTCTATGTTCTCTTGCTGCAAGCTCGTGACTGCCCTGTCTTGAAAATTCAAAATATTTTGTTTCGTCTGATGATAATAATTTAACCTGTTCCTCATCTCCATTATAATATATCTCCATCTTGTTCTCTAAATCTATTAATTCCTGTTCTAATTTATCTAGCTCTATAGTGACTTCATCTACGTTATTTAGTTCAAACAAAATTGTAAATAAGTTTGCTTTATTAAACCAATAACTATTTTTAGAGAGTTTAAGCTTATCAATAATTTCAATCGAATTGACTAATTTTTTTAGAATTTCTGTGTGAATAGTGAATTCTAAATTATACTTTTCTAAGTAGTGATTGATTTTCGAAGACCTACCAAAATATTTTCCTTCTAATAAGGTGGAAGAAATTAACATAATGTAGCTTGAGTCAAACATTCTCTTAATGTCATTATCAGAAAAAACATTATTTTTTTCAAAAAAAGTAGTGATTAATATCCTAGTATGTCCTTCGATAATAATATCTGTTTCTTTGTCATTGGGATTATAATTTTTATCTGCTAATATTTTTGAGAATATTGCAAATTCTCCTCCACCGTACTCTGCGTTTAAAACTTCATTTGAATTTAATGAATAATTCGCGCTATTAATGCGCTTAAATACTTCTTTTATCTTGTCTTGACCAATATCCTTTAAATCTTTAACTGATATTGAATAGTTCAAGAATTCTTTTTTCTCTTCTGCCGTAAGCTCGTCAAATGGTGTAATAGCTTTTTGATTTATAAATTCACCAGCGCCTTTAATATAATCAACGATCGTTGTTAAACGTTGTTGACCATCAACTACAACCTCTTTTGCTTGTAATTTTTCAATGTCCATTTCATCACTTGCAATGTAAATTTCTGGAAATGGAAAATTCAATAAAATGGTTTCTATGAAAGAAAATTTATGCTGCTTCTTCCAAACTAATTTTCGTTGATAATCAGGTCCAGTTATTAATGCTCCAGACGCTATTTTATTATATAGTTCAATTAGTTTTACACTATTGGATGGTATTGAACTTTTTAATTTCATTTTTTAGCTTATTAAATTTACTTGAATATTTTTAATATTCTCTTGATGATAAGTTTCAAAGAAATGCCACGATTTGTAAATTTCTAAATTGATCTTTCTTCCATATTGCATTTGATATTTTTCCTGAGTATTTTTTATTTCCTCTGTTAAAGGAAAACTTAAGGGCAGAAATCGTGTAGTCAATCGACCCTTTAAAACATATTTAGCCAGACTTGCCCTGTCGCCCCATAGATATCTTTTATTATAGTAATTTGTATGATTGTATAGATTCTTTATTTCTTTATCAAACAAACCGGATGAGATTATTGCAATATCCAAATCGGATTTTTCATTAGTTATTGATAGATTAAAATTGTAATCAAACTCTTTAAACAGATATAACCCTGGGACATCTTTTTCTGGCTTTAAACTAAACCCTAATTTACCTGAACCAACCATGGCAATATCGCGAATGTGAACATTTAACAGCAAAGCAATATCTTTTTTAAATTTGAACTCATCTCGTTCTTTAAATTTATAGAAAAAATATGTTTCATTTTCAATCAGATACCTTTGAACAAAAATGTCAGGCTTGTTAGTAATGCAATGAGTTTTAAATTCTTCTAAGAGCATCACTTAATATGTTTTAAAATTTCTAGAGCAATTGCCTTTGCCATTAATGGAGGAACGGCATTACCAACTAAGGTGCATTGTGGAACAGTAGATTTTCTTTCAATTCCGCCTGTTGTTTTCTTTCCTTGGAAAACAAATGAATCATCAAATGACTGTAATCGTGCCATTTCACGAACAGTTAGTGCCCGAGGATTTGAATAGTGTATGAAATCATCTGGGATTGTGACTATGGTTGGGCTTTGAGAATTACCTTTCAATACATTATAATTTCTTTTTTCTGAATCTAAGCCCAATTCACTTAGTTCCTCTTTGGCAATTTCATAATTTCCAGCGTCTAAAATTTTACGTAGGCGATTGGTAACCTTATCATTATGATTACTTGTCTTATGATTGTGTAAGAATGCAACAAGATGTTGGTTATTCTCTAATTCCTCAAAGTCTCTTACATAAAAGGGATTTTTAGCATTAGAGAACCTGCCATTTAAACGACCTTTTTTCGACCATTCTGAATAAGTCAAGCCCTTTTTATCATCTGGCTTTCCTTCAACGGTTCTTTTCTTAATCAAGGCTATCATTTTTTCAGTCGTTCCATTGTATTTCGACTTTAAATCAACCGTTTCGTAATCAAATTTTTCATCATCATTACCAACAAAATCCAAATCATACAGGGCTTCAAAAACAGTAACCTTCTCTTTCCCACTTACGGTTGGTGGGACTGCCTTAATTAATTTCTGGTCTTTCCGACAACCTATAAATAGCACCCGTTCACGATTTTGAGGCACGCCATAGTTTGAAGCTAATGCAACAAATGGCTGCTCAATATTGTACAGCCTAATGTGAGATAGAATTCCCTCAAACTCAGTTTCAGATTTTGCTGCAATAACAAAAGGTTTAAGACCTTGGATGCATTCCTCGAATGAATAATTATAAATCTCTAAGGCAAAAATGATTTCCTGAATTTCATTTTGAAATGCTTTAGCTGGCTTCAATTTATTAAACGACTCTTGAATCTGTTCAATGATAGAATCCGATTCTATAGAAGTTAAAAATGAATCAAATTTTTCGGCAAAGAAATCATTGTCCAGATCGCTATGAGCCTTTTCTAAAATCACTTTCTTTCTAACGTATGCCAATTCTTTGCTTCGCTTCAATAAGTTAAAGCCGTGGCGAATGGTATTAATGTTTACGTCTGTCTTGCTTGTTTTATAGTCAGCAATTTTCGGGGTTAGTAAACGAAATTTATTTTCTATAATCTGAATGTAGCTTTCTCTTAACTTCTCAAGTTCCTTTTCCGATGCTGATTCAAACTGCATACGTAAATTATAGCAATCCAACGTGAAAGATTTTTCCTTTTCAGCAATTCTAAGCTTAGCTAAAAAATGAACTAACTGATGAAATTCCTTTAAATCGACTATTGATTTTATCTCTTGTAAAATCATTTCCTTTATTTTGCCGCTCTCTTTTGTAAGGATTCCTTTTACATTCTCCATTACAAAATACTTTGGTCGAAGTACACGAATAACATTTAGGTAGTGAGCAAACAAGTCATCCTTTTTGTCAAACTTCTTACGTTTTCCAGCTAAACTGAAACTCTGACAAGGTGGGCCACCGCAGACAACATCTACATGCTGACCTTTTAACTTTTTCAAAAAGTTATCTAAAAAATCGGGCTCTGTTATATCTTGACGTAAAAACTCAGCATCCATTCCAAGTTGATAATTATAACGAGCAAGATGAGTTAACTCACAATTCTCATTAATATCACTACCCAACAAAAAATCAAAATATCTATTTCCTTCTTCAGCTTGTAAAAAGCCCTCGCTAAAACCACCAGCACCGGCAAATAAATCAACAAAAGTTGTTTTTGTTTTACCTTCATACTCAGCAGTATTCTCACAGACAATCTTAATGTCAGTGTTTACTTTTCGCCCATTAACTAAGGACAAGATTTTATTTTTGACCTTTTTATCTGTAAAGTGAGCATGCGGGACTGCATCAAAATATTTCTCGACCTCTTGTTTTAAAAATGACAAAAATTTGTTGATGGACTTGTGACTATATTCTGTGTCTTTGACAATTTGATTTTTACTATTCCAATCCTTTTTAGAAATCTTTTCACCAGTGGCGACTTTTACTTGGACATCTTTCTGCCTGATAACGAGGTGTATCGGAAACCTTTTACTTTTATCGGCTTTATCGAGGTAAAACTTGACATTTATCATATGGCGGACATTTTTACGGACACGGACAAATTTACGGACAAATGCGAAACCAACAAGAAGAAGTCAATAATTATTCCCACCGCTCAAAGCACACACATTTGCAATTCGCACAACCAATCGTACTATCCAAAAATTGCAAATGAGTATGCTTTCCCACCCACTAGACCAATATATATCCACAGTTTACACCACGGACAAAGAAGCGGGCAGCTTGTAACAAAATGTTTATGCCAGCTTGGGGTTCAGTGTTGCTATCAAGTTTAGTTTTCTTAATTTTGTTCAGCAACGGGGGACAAAAACGCGCTTCGAAAGCCGCAGCCGTCACAAACATAAACGTTAGCAGCGATTTTTATTTTTGGACAGAGTGGAGTACAACGACAAGAATAACGTTTACGCACTAAATCTAAAAGGTGACGTAATACACGCATCAGAGGCCAGTAGCGGTCGACAGGGATACTATTGTCTTGGCTGCAAAAAGGAAATGCAAGCTGTTAGGTCCAAAAAATCAGATCGCATTGACTATTTCAGACACGACTCAAAAAATGTTGTTAGCGAATCTAAGTGTACATATAGTGACGAGACTTATCGGCACAAACTTGCCAAGGAAATACTTCAAAGACTAAAAAGAATAAAAGTACCATCGGTTTATAAGTATCCACCCAAAAACCAAGAAGGCTTAGCGAACCTGTTAGAAGAATCAAAATACATTGAAGCTGCCCACGTTGGAGTAGAACTCACTTTTTATGAGGACGAGTCAGGAGTAATTCACTATGGAAGCCACAAAGACGTTGACTCGCGTTTTTTAATAGTTCGTCCAGACATAATATTTTTTAATAACAAGAAGGAGCCAATTCTATTTATTGAAATTGTTGTTTCTCATGGAATAAAAAGTGATAAATTAGTCAAACTAAAGCGTTTAGGAATAGACACAGTCCAAGTAAGAATTCCCAAAGACTCACCAGAAAGCATTGAAAAGAATTTTCATGTAACGGATAAAATAAAATGGATTTATAACAATGTCGAAGAAAGGACTGAATACGTACCAATTACCACATCAAATTCAAAGGGAGTTTCACCAATTGATGAACTCCAAAGAAAACTTCAAGAAGAATCTCTCACATGCCGAACAGCAGAAATTGGAAACCTTATACGCGCAATTAAAAGATGTTTGGAATCAAAACCTTATAGAGAATCTGAAGACGAGCTTAGAGAACAAATATCGAGAACTACGAGAAATACAGACACTCATAGATCAGGACTGGATAAAATACGAGAAGATTGTAGAAGCAGAGTTAAAGGAAGATATAAGACAGAAATCGATAAGATTAACTCAAGCAATCTCCAAGTTGAAAGAGGAACAGAACAACTTGAACAAAAGCATTCAAACTTGGAAACCAGATATTATAGAAAGAGAAACGAAATTGCAAGCAAGGATAAAGAACTTGGACTCGGAATCAAGGCAAAAATTGAGGGAAGCACAGGAGCAGGAGAAACTATTGAAGAAAGAAAAAGACGAATCATTAGAGATAGAAACAAAGCAATCAGAGATTTTGAATCAGCAGAAAAAGAAATTTACGAGAATCAGGAAGGAGTACTCCGAGATATTGAAAGAACAAGAAATCGAATCAGAGAAATCATCGCTTCAAGAGCAACCATACCGACAAAATTTGAACAACTTGAAAGAACGACTTCAGACGAATTTAAAGTACTTGCGGACAGTGAAACAAATGAAATCGACCGGATTGCAACAGAAACGGAAGACGAACCAAAACTCTTTGGCCAATTTGAGAAAGGAATTAGATCAGAATTTGAAGGACTACGAATCAAATCTGCTGACACAATTAAGAAAAGAGATGGTAGCGGACATAACGAATTGTCCAGAGGACTTGCTCACTTACTTCAGACAAGGGGACGACTCCTCGATTTCGAAAAAGATTACCTTACTTTTAAACGAAACCGAGAAGCTTGGGATAGCTTTAACAAAGGGGCTTACAAAAATTGGACAGTCTAAAGAGCGGTTTATTGAAAGGATGGAGAAAAATAAAAACCGCTGCTAACAAAGTGTTTCTGCAATGGTGCGGTGAGGTGTAAGCTATAAGTTTTTATCTTCGTTCCACATTTGGTTTCGTGGGACAGGACGCAGCTTCGAAAACCGCAGCCGTCATAAACAACAGTCGTTGTGTGCAAGCTGAGAAAATGAAAACACTACTTAAAACATTATTAACTCTGACAGGAATATCCACTATTCTAAATATCATTTTTCAGATTTCATTTACGGCTGACATAATAGACACAATTTTATTAGTTTCTTTTGGACTTTGGGGGACAATTTATCTGACACTTTTCTTTTCAAAAATTTGGATGAAGTTATTATTGATTGGCATCCTGACTGTTATAACTGTTATGTGTTGGTTTGTCTGGCAACTTTTTGGCTACGAATCACGAATAGACAGGACTTGGAACTTTAATAACTATATTCCCCCTTAGTTCTTGTTGGTCGCTGACCAACGAGCCTCACTAAATTTCAAGTATTGTCTCCGTTAGGAATGATCAGATTTTAAAAGCCATCGCCTTCGAAAGACGAATTTTGAAATTTGCTATCTTGTACTATCAAATCACAAACTACACTAGATGAATCCTTCTAAACCAATCTTTGCCCTACAGGTGTAAATTAAAAGAGGTGTATTCAACGCACCCTAAAGGATAATTAGAAATGTATATGACCACTATTAAAGAACATTGTTGTGGAGCCGATAAGTTGTTTAATGCGAAGACTGCAAAAAAACAATAAAAAAGCTATTTGAAAAACGGACCCTCACGAGTGACCAAAACACTCATTGGCCATTAGTTCTTGTTGGCCGCTGATCAACAAGCTTCAAAACTAAAATATTGAGCAAACATGAACTCCTCCTCCAACCCAAACTCCCCCTAGCCATTCGACATTAGCCATGTCGAACAAAAATAAAGTGGATTTAAAATCCCTTTTTATCAGAATTCGGTTATCTGCAAAAATATTTTGGACGACATACACGAGGCGGGTTCTTGAGAATGTAAGGAACATGGCTTATGATAATGAACCTTACTTATATGAATAAGAAAAAAAGAACCGCTAAAAACCTTTAGGCAATAGCTCTCTGCGGGCCTTGTTGCTGGTAGCTAGAATTGAGTCACAACTGTTATCAAATAAAATTCAATAGCAACCGCGCGGCAGCGATCAATCCTTTTCTTTCACTACTTCACCAATCATTCTTAAGCCATCTAATGTTAAGTTAGGCTCTACAGAATAAAAGAAATTATGAAGAGGTGTAATGATAGAAGATAAACCACCGGTAGCGATAGCAGGGCAATCAGTTTTCAACTCTTCGCGAATTTTTAAAACCATGTTGCGCACAAGGCCTTCGTATCCAAACAAGATCCCCGATTGAATTGCCGTAACCGTATTATATCCCAACGCAGACGCAGGCATAACCAAAGGCACATCAAAAAGTTTGGCCGTGTTCTGCGAAAGCGATTTAATAGCTGTTTTTAGGCCAGGCGCGATGGACACACCTAAAATTTTTCCAGCATCGGAAATGGTGGTAAAGGTGAGTGCGGTTCCAAAATCGACCACCACGCAAGTTTGCTTGTATTTAAAGTAAGCCCCCGCAGCGTTGGCTACAAGATCAGATCCTATTTCGAATGGGTTAAGAATATCGATGGGTAACTGCGAGTATACTTTGGGCCCCAGCACAATGGGATCTTTATCAAACAACATGCGCGATACACTTTTTATTTTGTCGGTCATGGCCGGAACCACACTGCTGAGTACGATGGTATTCACCAGATTCAAATCTGTACTCGTTTCGAAAAAGTAATCGCGAATTTTTACACCAAAATAAAGTTCAGGTAAATCTGGCTTGGATGGAATACGCCAAATGTGTTTCCATTCATTGTCTTTCCACAAACCTGCCGTGATGTCACTATTACCGATGTCGAACGCGAGAAGCATGATGCAAAATGCAAAAAAAATTCTGCCTGTAAGAATGCAAGTCGAAGTTGTGTTTCGATTTGTGAGGGACGTAATCAAGATGATGAAATTTTGTATGTCGGTTTGTGAGGACACAAACCTGGGTGCTTTTAATCCGGTCGAATCACACTGGAGCCCGAGGCTTCCATACTTAACTCAGGATTACCACGATACAACACTAAACTCGCTCCGCTTGCGAAGCCTTTCAATTGATTGGCGACTGATACTTTTGCACTGCTGGCACCCGAAACAATTAGTTCAGATTTATTTGTCGAATATTCGAAGGCCGTAAGGATTGAAGCTCCCGAAATATTTCCTTCCAACAAATCACCACTGCCATTCAAACGCAGCTGTGAAGCCCCGCTTAAAAAAAAATGGATTTCGGTTGCGTCTAAACTTAGTTGCGCTAGCGAGGCACCAGAAAGTGAAACATCCATTCTGTTTACTGGAGCAAATCCTGAAACTTGCGCATTCACTGCTCCTGAAAAATCAACTCCGCTTAAAGCAGGTAGTGTGATGTTTACATAGGTAGCATATTGGCGTTTGTCAAATCGGTTAAACCGAACAACAAGTGAATTTCCACTCTTAGAAACAAGTAAGTCATCTAAATTTCTTCGGTCGCCTTCTGTCTCGATAGAAAAATTTTCACTGTACTTAACAGTAACGATAAGCGCATCACCGGCTTCTATCCGATCAAAATCCACTACCGCATAACTGCGAGTGTCTTGTTGGCGCGGCCCCGGGTCTTCTTCATTGCAGGCAGTAAGCCAAACGAGTGCTGCCAATAGTATTAGTAGATTTAACTTTTTCATAATTCTTTGATATTTGGGATTAAGACAAGTGAGGATTGCTTTTCCCCTACTTTAGTTTTGATTTTTTTAAAGGATTTCATCAAAATTTAACTTTATAAAATTTCCATCGGGATCGCTCGTGGTGTCAACCAGTGGATCGGAGTTTATTAGAATAATCGAAGCCCTGGCAACGTTGTCTTCGAAACCTTATCGACAACAGTACCGCGAATTGTTTGAGTGAGTGTTTGTGCTTTAAGCGATATACTTAATAGTGAAAGCAATAAAACAGAACCGCAATTTTTCAATAATGTCATATGAGAATTTTTTCTGCTCTTATGACAATTACATTTTAGTTAACCCCTATTGCTTGAAAAGAATTTATTCTTTTACATTTCGTAGTGACGCACCCCTAAAAAAATTTAGAGCTTTAGCATAAGAAGCAGCTTAAGGCGAACTTCATTTTTTCCAGTTATCAGTTTTCAGTCCCTGAATTGACCCATAATGCTTCTCATTATTAGAGACCAAGACTAATCCACTCACTTTTGCAACACCTGCTATTAGAATGTCGGACGTTCCAATCGTAATCCCTCTTTGTCTTAGGTCTGAATAAATATCACTTGATAATTTAGCTGACTCTTCACTTAAATGAATTATGGGCATCTCTAAAAACCCTTGCTTTCATTACCTCAACCCCTGCCCCTTCTCCAGAAGAGAAGGGTAAGCGGAGTTTTTAGAGATACCCTTATAATATTGTTTCTTATGAAATCTTCAAAATCAAGAATTTGTTTCTCGGCCTTCTTAAATCTCAAACCACCAAGAATTTCATAATATGTAATTATCGAAATATTAATCTGATCAAACTCCTTCAGATATTCGTTAAATCTTTCTACGACTTTTGTATCTCCTCTGAAATAAAAAGATAGTATGTCGGTATCAACAAGCGATTCGCTCACTCTCTAGTTAATTTGTCGGTCTTTGGCTCTGTTGCTGTGTAGATTTTTTGTCAGATCCATGAGGATGTCATTATCTATATCCTCCCAAGTTCCAGCAAGTTTTAAAGTCTTATCTTTTGATTTGAATTGGATTTCCATTTTACCTAATAGGTTAGTCATTTCAGTCAGTTTATCCGTAGATAACTGATTGATCTTTCTTATTAGATTATTTCTTAGCCTATTCTTAACGTCCATAAATCAAAAATACAAAATTGCATTGACTTCTTCTTTCGACATTGATTTTCAGTTATTCTTAAGTCCCTACAAAAACCGCAACGCCACTTTAGCTCCCCACCACATTTTTAAGTTGAGATCATTTCCAATATTCCTATCTGAAATAATTTTAGGTTTATAGTCCGTAAAGAGTGTCGGATAATCTGTAAAGGTTGTTCGAGTCAAATATCCATTTAATGTTATGCCCGTTGCAAGAGAAAGTTTCTTAGCAACCTGAAAATCGAAACCTACATAGGCCTTGTTCAATAAACTAAGCTCACTTGTAAAACTACCTTTATTCACATGCTGTGCCGACAAATCAATATCAAGCAACCACCACTTGGTAAGTTTCCGCGTGGTGCCTAATCCATATCCAAAATGCCAAACCGAAGTATCGCTTGGTTGAAGAGATTGCTGTGGTTTAAGGCCGGCCATCAACATAGTATGAAACTTTCTCGCTCCTGTGCGAAATGCCAGATTCGCATAAAAAACTTCATCAGCCGACACTTCAATTTTATGATAGCCCGACTTTACAATACTTATCAAACCAATGGGCACACCTCCTAAACTATCGGCATAATTTATTAACCCAATTTGTGTGCCGTGCACTTTATGGCCGTAGTTAAAAAATGCAGCTACTTGTGAGCCTGTGATTTTTTTCGTTGCCACATTTGTAAAACCCGCAAACTGTGAGCCTCTATAATTACCTAGTTGAACATTGCCAAAGCCCGCTACCTGAACTCCGTGCCCTCGTCCACCCGTATAATTTGTAAAGCCAGCTACCTGCACACCGTACATATCGCCAAGTGTAGTATTAGCAAAGCCTGCAACTTGCACGCCTGTTGTGTTATCAAGATTTGTGTTGGCAAAACCTGCTACCTGCACTGCTTCTGTTTCTCCGGCATTCAAATTAAAAAAGCCTGCGGCCTGTATGCCATATACATTACCTCCAACCATATTCCCGAAACCAGCTATCTGCAACCAACTCACATCACTACGATCCAGATTGAAAAAAAATCCTAACTCGATTTCTTTTGTTCCCATTGAGTAGCCGCCCAAGAAGTTGATGGAGTAATCATTAATTGTGTTAGCGCTCAATCTTCCATTGGTTCCCAGGAAAGGAAGAAATGACACCTGTACTAAGTTGTGCAGGGTATCACTAATATTTTGGATGTTCGGTTCTGATTCGTAAGGCAGATTGAGTTCCTCTTTTTTCTTCTCCACAATCTGGGTTGAATCTGTTTTAGTAACTGTAACAGTTTGTATCGTGTCTCTCTGAATGCGTTGAATGGGGAACACAAAGTAATAATTACTCGATGCCGTTATGCTTACAACTGTGTCTTGATAATTCTTCTTGCTGATAGAAATGTAAATTGAATCTGTTCCCTTTTCTAGTCGGAGTTTAAAGTAGCCAAACTCATCAGTAACTGCAGAGGTGATAGAAGTCTTTTCATACACACTCGCTTGCGAAATTTTTTCACCGGTTTCCGCATCTTGCACATATCCGTTAACAACAACCATGGTTGTGTTATTCTTAACAACCGGAGCGGATGCTTTAGTAAGGATCAGGTAATTTGCCTTCTCCTTATAATTCATCACCCCTTGAAAAATTTCATTCAAGAGATCTCGCACAGTTTGATTGGTGGCCTCAATTGAAACTTCCTCATCGGCATTGACAATTGCGCTGTTATAAGAAAACGAAAACCCACCTGCCTGCCCAATACGATTTAACAGGGCTGGAATTTTTTCATTAGCCACACTAATGGACATCGTGCGTTCGAGTAATGGAGTATCTTTTTTTTGTGCTTGCCCGCTTACCAAAAAATTAACAAGGAGTACTGAAGTAAGGTAGAGTTTTGTCATGCCTGGCTTATTGGTCACATCCTTTTCCGTCTAATGTGATTACATCATCCTTGCGCGTGATGGTAAGCCCCATGGTTTCGGCTATTACTTCAGCAATAATGCTGGCGTTATCTTCCTTAAAATTAGCGGTTAGGCGGCAGTTAAATAATTTTTCATTTGCCAGTTTTATTTTCGAATCATAGACTTCGTTCAATAAATTAACCACCGACTTCAAATCCGTATTGTTGAAACTGAACACTTTGGTTTTATAGGCAAGCGCGTTGGTATCTAGCTTCTCTATGCGATAAAATTTCTTGCTACTCTTGGTATAGATGGCCTTTTCACCAGCCAGCAAATTCAAGCCTTCATCATTCCTTGTATAAAACTGAACTTCACCATGGGTTACAATAATTTCAATTGTATCCTTATCGGGATAAGCCTTTAAATTAAATTCTGTTCCAATGTCCCGTACTAGTATTTCATCGGCCTCAATCACAAAGGGCTTGTCCTCCTCATGTTTTACACTAAAAAAAGCCTCACCCTTCAGCACAACTTTCCGGGTCTTTTCTCTGGGATTGAATTCATATGTGAGCTCACTCTTTTTATTTAAGAAGGCGGTGCTTCCATCGGGTAGAGTATCTGTTTTTGTGGCTTGATCTGAAACAAGTGCCAGGGTTTGAACAGCAGGTGCAGTCAATTGATAGGCTGTGTATGCCACACCTAATAAAATAATTATTCCGGCTGCAATCCGTAAGGGTTGATTAAAAAGTGATCTTGACTTGTAAAGTGGAATAACATTATCCGACTTAATCGTAATTTTCTTATGTACCTTATTCCAGGCGGCATCGGTATCAAATTGAATTTGTGTTTCTGCGGAAGCAGCTTTATCAAAAATTGTTTTAAGGCTTTCGAAATAGAGCTTATTCTCTTCGCTTTGGTTTACCCATTTAAGAATTTCCTCTGTCTCTTGGGCAGTCCCTTCCCCGGCTAGCACTTTGCCAATCAAATCATCCTTATCGTCCCAACCCTTCTCCATTATATCCAGTCTTTCATAAATATTAAAAACAACGGCAAGTAATCTTTCAACTGCACACGCATTAACTTAAGCGCCTTACCCATGTGGTTCTCTACTGTCTTTATAGAAATTTGTAATTGATCGGCAATCTCCTGATACTTTAACTCTTCAAACCTACTGAGTTGAAACACAAGCCGACATTGTTCGGGCAATGTTTTCATTGCATCGGCAATTTTTATCTCTAATTCATTTGCCTGCACATTTTGTGAAACCGATTCGTGCGATACTTCCATCACGGCAAGTTCGTGGGCAACGTGTTGTTGCTTTACCTTTTCATGCTTGATCACATTGAGGCAACTATTGCGGATCATTCTATAGAGATAGGATTTAAGAGAAGTCTCTATAGCGAGGCTGCTTCGCTTCTCCCAGAAATTTATAAAGGCCGCCTGAACTACCTCTTCGGCTTCTTCTTTATCCTTCAGAAAAGAGTAGGCATGACGGCATAAGGGCTGGTAATAGGTTCTAAAAATCATCTCAAAAGCACTTTCGTTGCCCTGCCGGAGTGTTACCAATACCTGCTTTTCCGATAAATCCACTGCTACTGAAATGTTTGCAGTGCAATTTACGGGTTTAGGGCTGTGAGGTTATGACAACCGGAAGAAGTTTTACCCCTATTGAAAATTAATTTCTTGGAAATAAAAAAATGGTGATAGTTTCAATTCAATCTCAGCAATGCTAGCATCGAATATATTATACGGTTGCAGGAGTTGCTCAGGCTAAAGGAGCAGTTGCCCCTCACCAGGCTGGTTTAATAAGTCGGTGCCATTAGTTGATTGGGAAGAGATTGTTTCTAACCTTAATATGGGCATCTCTAAAAACCCTTGCTTTCATTACCTCAACCCCTGCCCCTTCTCCATCCCGATAGCTATCGGGAGAGAAGGGTAAGCGGAGTTTTTAGAGATGCCCATATGTATATGAAGAAGAATTTAACTTTTAAAGGATTGGTTCTCGTTATCTTACTGTCTTCAACCATATCCTTCGCTTCAACAAAACAAGACACATTGTTCCAAGTAAAAAATGTCATTCTTGAATTATGGAATCCGTGATTGTTAACTACCCAACATCTTGTAATTGGTTCCTTTTATGTATTTGATAACTTGTTGTTTTATAATACGTATGGTATTGATGCCATTGAGGACAAGAAAATTTACCGATACAATGCCCTCATTAAAGATTTTTCAATTTCCTTTATAGAAATAGAAAAAATAAAAAGCGGGTTTCTTCTTTCTTTTAAGTGCGCAGCATTGGTTGTTAAATTAAAAGATGGTGGGAAGTACAAATTTGTAATGAGTATCAGGAATAAGAAAAAAATCAAGGAACTAGTTAGGGCTAAGTTGGGTAATTGACTTTGATCTTTTCTGTTGATGATGAATATGAGGCAATCGGATTCAATTACCCTTGCCACGCTTTGTGCGCCTAATTATGACTACTTCTCAAACTTAAATACATCGGGCATTTCGGAATTATCATGCATGGAAACTTTCAGGTCTTTAATCACCCCATTGGCAATATCATACACCCAACCATGCACGTAGGGGCCACCGCGTTTTTGCCAGGCATTTTGAATGATGGATGTTTTACCTAAATCGTAAACTTGTTCAATCACATTTAATTCAACAAACCGATCTTCACGCTGTTTGTTGTCTTTAATCGCTTCCAGCTCATCCTGATGCAAGCGATACACGTCCTTAATATGACGAATCCAATTATCGATTAACCCAATTTGTTTATTGCCCATAGCTGCGCGCACACCACCACAGCCATAGTGGCCGCATACAATAACGTGGTTTACTTCAAGCACATTCACTGCATAATCCAGCACGCTCAACATATTCATATCCGAATGCACGATCATGTTGGCGATGTTTCTATGAACAAACACTTCGCCTGGTGCTGTGCCCGTTATTTCATTGGCAGATACGCGACTATCGGCACAGCCAATCCACAAGAACTCGGGCTTTTGAACATTAGCCAGTTTATTAAAAAAATCCTTGTCCTCATGGAGCTTCTGGTTTACCCAGGCTTTATTCTGCAAAAGCAATTGCTCATATATTTTCATACCCACAACGATTTAATCAATATTGATATTTTTCAATTCGAGTTCAATGTTTTTTGTCTTAGCCGTCATCGTAAAATCTGCTACCATTTCTTTTATGTCCTGATCCACAAATTGTGCGTTCGAACCATCAACTAATAATTTTGTATTGCCAGGCACAGCTTCGAATGCTTGTCGCAACGAATTTTTATGAAGGAAGGAGACGTCCTTTGTAAATCGAATCAAATAATTATCATCCGAAGATACCAATATGACTGCCCTTCTGAAGTTTGTTTTCAAAATAAAGAAAATAGCTACCAGAATACCTATGAAAACACCTTTTAATAAATCGGTAAAGACAACCGCCAGGATAGTGACTATGAACGGCAGAAATTGCGACATTCCTTTATGATACATCTCCTTATAAAGTATTAGTTTGGTTAACTTATAACCAACTAATATTAAAATACCTGCCAAGCTGGCAAGTGGAATTAGCGAAAGCAAACCAGGAAAAACTAAAACTGATAACATTAATATAACACCATGCGAAATTGCCGATGCCCTTGATTGCGCACCCGCGTTAATATTTGCCGAACTTCTTACTATTACCGAAGTAACTGGCAAACCGCCCAACATTCCTGAGATAATATTACCGATGCCTTGGGCTTTTAATTCTTGATTAAGAGGTGTGATTCTATGACTCTCATCTATTCGATCACACGCCTCAATGCTAAGCAGGGTTTCCAAACTGGCAACAATGGCGATGGTAGCAGCGGTGATATAAATTTTAGGATTTTGCCAAAGCGAAAAATCAGGAAAAGTAAGTAACGATGTAACACCCTCTGTTTGTGAAAATGTTGGCAATGAAACCAAATGTTTTGCTTCAATTACAAAATATGGCAATGCCGAGTTAAAGAGACTGTTCATTAAAACTCCCATTAAAACAACAATCAGTGCTGAAGGAACCAGTCTAAAAAATTTAAACTTCTGTAGACTTTTGCTGTCCCAAAAAATCAACAAAAGAATTGAGAAGCCACTTATCACCATCGCCCCCGGACTTAAAAAATCCCAAGCAGCCAAAATTTCTGAAAAAGTATTTCTTCCATCTGGTTGAAAAAAACTTTCGTCTCCTTCAAAATCCGCATCGTATCCAACTGCGTGTGGTATCTGCTTCAATATCAAAATAAGACCTATAGCCGCAAGCATTCCTTTTATCACTGAGATTGGGAAGAAATGGCCAATGGCTCCGGCTTTTGCAAAACCCAAAACCAATTGGATAAGGCCAGCCAGCGCAACGCACAGTAAAAAAGCTTCGAAAGATCCGAGATCAAGAATAGCCGCTGCTACTATAGTGGTGAGTCCTGCTGCGGGTCCGCTTACACTCACCGATGAACCACTCAACGAACCAACTACAATGCCACCGATAATTCCAGCCAACAATCCTGAGAAAAGTGGAGCTCCTGAGGCAAGCGCAATCCCCAAACATAATGGCAAGGCAACTAAAAATACGACCACAGAAGCTCGCAGATCCGAAGACCAAAAATTTCGAAAATTCATAGTAAGGATAAAATAAGATTTAGTGACAATGATCTTTGGATGAGATCGCGTGTGTTTTGCTAACCTTGGGGCGGTGGGGAATTAATCTCAGGGAAATGAGAATCGGCAAAAAATAAAAACGAGGTCTGCAAATAATCTTCATTAAGGGATAGATTGTAAAAAATGACTACACCGTTAAGTCTGTAGGTTTCATCATCTTGCGGCTCACGATTATCCTCCTGACCTGACTCACTGTCTTCCGGCATCTCTCCTCGTTCACTCCAATCAATCGCTGAAGCAACCTTTATTTTCTTCACCCAAGTAGTAGTCTTTGCCGATACCACTAGCATGCAATAGATAACGATAATGAATGAAAAGACTATTTTTTTCATAGTAGGACTACAAAGATAACATTTTGACAAACCTTTTTTCGAACATTTCTTTTAATGAAAGACTGTTCTTATTGCCCCTTTAAAATAGTAGGACGAATAAATCTTGATGGATACTTTTAACGAAAAGAATTTAAAATCGGCAGCGTTAGTCAATCGTTGCGCAAAGAATCAACCGGGCTTGTTCTCGACACCTGAAATGACTTGTACCCGATGGTTAACCAGGTAATAGTTAAACTAATCAGTCCTGCTAAAGCAAAAACAAATACCGATGGATTTACATGATATGCAAAGTCTTTTAACCAAAAACTCGTAATGTACCAGGTAATAGGCGTAGCAATTACAAAGGCTATAGTTACCAGAACAATAAATTCAATGGTTAACATATACATCAACTGTATAACAGAAGCGCCTAATACTTTTCGAACAGCTACTTCTTTTGCTCGTTGCTCGGTTACAAACATTACTATACCCAACAAGCCGAGGCATGAAATAAAAACCGAAATGCCAGCCAGGTAATTAAAAATTTTTCCGGTTCGCTCTTCGTTCTGATAACTCATATTAATGTCTTCATCAAGAAAAGAATACTCAAATGGACTGCCCGGGGTAAATTTTTTAAAGACGGTCTCTACTGACTTTACCTGATCGTTTAGGTTTCCTTTGTCTAATAAAATTGCGGTCTCATAAAAACTCTCAGGTTCAATATAGATTACAATCGGTTCAATTTTTTTATGTGCCGATTTAAAATTAAAATCCTTTACAATGCCAATGATTGTGCCTGCCCGAGCTCCAATTTTAAATTGCTTATTAATTGGATTGGTTAACCTCATTTGACGAATGGCTTCTTCATTTAACAAAACGGCCATGGAGTCGGAAGCTATTTGATCTGAAAAATCGCGCCCCGCTGCAAGTTGGATGGATAAAGTTTTTACAAAATCAAAATCAACTTTTAGTAAATGAAAAAGTAAATCCGTATCAGGATTTTTTCCCTCCCAATAAACATTATCTGTTGACTCATCGCTAAGGGATAACTGAGTGCTGGTAGCGGTTACATTTTTTACTCCATTAAGTGCCAACAGTTCATTTTTAAATGTTTGATATTGGCTTCTGATTTTGCGGGTAGTTGAAAACGTAAGTATATTTTCCTTCTCAAAGCCAAGGTTTCGCTTGCGAATAAAATTAAGTTGGTTTTGAACCACAAATGTACCTGATAGAAAAGAAATAGTAATGACAAATTGAAGTGCTACCAGAATGCGTCTAAAAATAATTGTGGAACGCCCTACTTTTAAATTACCTTTTAATACAGCAACAGGATTTAATGATGACAAAAGAAGAGCCGGGTATATTCCTGCTAACACCGCACAGAAAAAAACCGAAGCCAAAAGTGGAAAGAGAATCTGTTTTGAAAAAATTTTAAATTCAAGAGCCTTGCCACTTAGGTCACTTACTTGTGGCAGTAAAAGCCAACTTAATAATACAGCCACAGCAAATGCAAGCGTGCAGTATAGAAAGGATTCAGAAAAGAAATGCATCACCAGCTGAAGTCTATTCGCGCCAATAACTTTCCTTATACCTACTTCCTTTGACCGTTTAATTGATCGGGCTGTAGCCAAATTTGCATAGTTAATACTGGCAACAATTAAGATGAATATCGCCAGAGCCGAGGATATATAAATGTACTGCATGTTACCATGCCCTTGAATGTCGTTGTTAAGAAGATTGGATCTTAGGTGAATATCGGTAAGAGACTGAAGTGCTATTTCGGTTTCTATAACGGGTTCATTCTTAACAATAGCATCTCGAATTTTCTCACCAAATCCCACATCTGTCTGAGGCTCCACTTTTACATAGGTGTGATACTGATTGCTTTTCCAATTTGTTAAATCATCATAACCTTTGTCTTTTAGAAATTCAAAAGGAATAACAAAATCAAACTGAAGATGTGAATTCGCTGGAATATTTTCAACAACTGCAACGATGAGCATATCGCGATCAAGCATTTGTAAAACTTTCCCAACAGGATTGGCCTCCCCGAAATAAACCTTAGCTAGTTTTTCAGTAATCACAATTTTGTCGACACCGGACTCAAAAGATTTTGTTTCCCCAAGGCGTGTTGGAAATGAAAACATACGAAACAAAGAGGGATCGGCTACAATTCCGGCTTGATAAAATGCTTTCTCTTCTAATCGGAGAACAAGATTGAGATTGTTCAAGCGGCAAACTTCGTTGACTTCCGGAAAAGTATTTTTAAGATAGGGAGCCAATGGCGCAGGAGTTACTGCTACCGGATAATTAAGCCCATTTTCAGATACTTGATTTTCTACTACTCTAAAAATGATGGAATGCTCGTGATGAAACCGATCATAACTTAATTCATGTTCCACCCAAAAGTAAATCAGGATAAAAACAGTAAAGCCAACAATCAACCCGGTTAGGTTGATGAAGGAATAAACACTTCGCAATTGACGAAGCACAATTTTCTGATAGTTAGAAAACAATGGCCTGGTTTAAATTCGGTTCAGCGAAGCTATGCCCTATAATCTTTAAATGAAAATGGAATTTATAGTTTATAGGTTTGGTATTGTTCTTTTTTGAAGATTTTAGTACGTATAAATGAATAGAGGGCATCTCTAAAAACCCTTGCTTTCATTACCTCAACCCCTGCCCCTTCTACCAAAGAGAAGGGTAAGCGGAGTTTTTAGAGATGCCCTAGATTAAAAGTTGAATCTTATGGATGTGTGGCTTGGCTTATTCAACTTCAACAATAATCTCAATCTCAACCGTAATATTACTTGGCAGTGAGTTCATTCCAACTGCCGATCGGGCATGTTTTCCTTTTTCTCCAAATACAGCCAGCATTAAATCAGAAAAACCATTAATTACTTTTGGTTGATCGGTAAACGTATCCGTGCAATTAACCATGCCAAATACTTTTACTACACGCTTCACTTTATTCAAATCACCCAATTCGCTTTTTAGGGTTGATAAAATGGAGATACCTGTTTGCTTAGCTGCTTCGTACCCCTGTTCGGTTGTCATGTCCTTTCCAACCTTGCCAGTGATATTTGTTCCATCTGCTTTGCCCGGCCCATGACCAGATAAATAAAGTAGGTTGCCGACACGAACCGCCTTTACATAATTTGCCATTGGCTTAGATGGTGTAAAGAGCTCAATGTCTAGGTTTTTTAATTTTTTGTCGAAATCGATTTTAGCTTGTGAGTTGCCAATAGTATAACAAAGAATAAGTGCCGCTGATAGAATAAGTTTTTTCATAAAGTACAGGAAGGGAAGTTATTAACGTCTTGGAAATACAAGTTTTAGGCCGGGTTTATTCTTCCCGCCTATGTCAAGAAAAAATCGAGACTCGCGCAAGTTGCCTTGCTGATCCCATAAATAATAGGTTCCCATCTTTCCATCTTTCATGGTTTGGGTAGTCATCTGACTCAAAAAGTAGGTGCTATGATGGTTGGCAGCACTCGCTGTAAACATAGGCGCAGAATAGCGACCTGGAGTTTTATTTGCCAATACCAATGTTTGCGGATCAAGACGGTTTAGCTTGGTAGTTATTGAGTAAAAGTTATACGACTTCAATTTGCTTCTAAATTGGGCGGTCGTAGTAACATTAATCAGGCAACCAAGAATCAACAACAACATGAATGATTTACTATTCATAGAAGTAAGTTACAAACTTTCTGTTAAACCGGTAACTTTCTGAAAATTTACTACTATGGCAGAGGTTTTTAGATGTCCTTGGTGTCTTATGTTCGATCAGTATATTAATTATCATGATGAAGAGTGGGGAACACCCGTACATGATGATCGCATTCACTTTGAGTTTTTGATTTTAGAAGGTGCTCAAGCCGGGTTAAGTTGGGCTACCATATTGAAAAAGCGTGAAGGCTATAGAAAGAATTTTGCCGATTTTGATCCTGTAAAAGTAGCTCGCTTTAGTGAAAAAAGAATTGAAAAAATTCTTCAAGATCCCGGCATTGTGCGCAACAAATTAAAAGTGAATGCCACGGTTAACAATGCGAAACTTTTTCTCAAAGTTCAAAAAGAGTTCGGAAGTTTCAATAACTACATCTGGCAATTTGTTAACAACAAGCCCATCATAAATAAATGGAAAACCATGAAGCAGGTACCGGCAACCACAAAGGAATCAGATGCACTAAGTAAGGATTTAATTAGCCGCGGGTTTAAGTTTGTGGGTAGCACGATAATTTACGCACACATGCAAGCATGTGGTTTGGTAAATGATCATTTAGTAAATTGCTTCCGGCATACAAATTAGAAATGGGAAAAGCCAGATATACTATTTTTCTTGCGGGCAGCGATATGAATACTTTGTCCGATCTGAAATTGAAGCTAGAGCTTGAAAAATTTTCTGTTGATGCTGTTTTTAATAGTTTGTTGGCTACCCAACTGATTGATATAAATAAGTATGATTTTGCCATTGTAGATAGTGCGCTGCTCGGTGCAGATGGCACACCCCTATGCAACAGCATTCCTGCCGCACGAGTCTCGGCTCCTATACTCATCATCACCACGGCCACCGAAACTGAGAATAAACTTCAGCGCGGTAAATACGATGCCAAAAATTACTTTGTAAAACCCGTTAGGTTTAACGAGTTACTGGTGCGCATTAAAGCACTTATCAGAGAAAAATCCGAGCTCAGGTCTGTTGCGGAAACGCTACAGATTTCGGATCTGAAAATTAACGTTTCCACAAAGCTTGTAGAGCGGGGAAAGCTTCGGTTAAACATTACACCCCGCGAGTTCGATATTCTTGTTTGCCTAGCATTGGCAAATGGTAAAGTAGTGAAAAAAAAAGATTTGATCTATGAAATCTGGGGTAAAGAGGGGCAAGTAAATATCAATACGCTTGACGTTCACATAAGTTTACTGCGCCATAAAATTGATAAGGGGCAAGCGATTAAACTTGTTAATAGCCACTCGGGCTTCGGTTATTATTTAAGCCCGGTTAAATAAATTCTGTGTTACGGCTTACAAATATAGTTTTATGCTCACATGCAGACCTGCGGTTTGGTCAATCACCATCTTATAGATTGCTTCCGATACAGGAGCTTGGCTAGTAAATAGAGCCTTGCAAAAAGTATTTGGGCTGTTAGCAAAAAGCATGTTAATATTTAAAAAGGAGATGCTTACTAAAACAAGTATTTCGCGAAAGCATATAAGCCCAACGCAAGCAAAGTAAATCCCGGCACAAGCTTTACATACATATTATCTTTAACATAAACAGCTAATCGCTTCGCTAAAAAAGTAAATAGCACCAATAAGATTGTCACCCCCACCGAAGTTCCAAATACATAGCCATGTAACAAGATTGGTGTTGATAAATCAATCCAGTGTTGTGCTTTCAAATAGGCTGTAATTCCAATCCAAAAAGGAATTGCCATTGGGTTTAGAATGCTTAAGATAAGCCCGCGCCTGAAGCCACTGGTATTAAACCGCTCTGAGAATTCACTTGGCTTGCGTGCCGACCATAAAGTGAATGCACCTATCAGGGTCATTACAATGGCTGTAATCAGTTGAAAGTTTTGAATAATTATTGGCGATGAAGTAAGCCAATCTTCGAACACCACAGCTGCCCACGCATAGGGATATTCAACAATTGCAACGGCTAATGAAAACCGAAGTGCAATTTTTGCTTTTTGCTCCATGCCCAATTGAAGCACAGCAAGATTTAGAGTGCCCGGAGGTATGGATCCTAAAAAACTAAAAATAAGTCCAACTAAAAAAACCTGTAAGAGCATCATACCTTATTTTACTTAAGTGCTTTGAATTGTCTGTAAATTCTTTTCCCTTCGCGGAAGGAAAGGTAAGAAACTCCGCGCTCATGATTTTCTCTGCTTACCCGATACATATTTCTCCAATAGGTAATTAGCGCACGCACACCAGCTACTAACGTTGACCCCGGCTGATAAATGTGTGAGGGTTCGGCTCCACATCCATTAAGTTCAAGTATTTTAAAGTTTCCGTTTTCCAAATCTTCCACAGACTGACATCGCAAATCGAAGCGCCCAAAGTTAAAGCCATCAATTTGTTTACTGATTGTGTCAAATGTGCCAATGAGTTTAGGCGTTATGAGATTATTATTGTTCAAAAACATAGTACCCAAACAATGATTCCCAATAGAAACAAGTTCTAGCCGATTTCTGTCTGGTATTATTTCATTCAATCTATTTGCATACACATGCTTAAGAGTCGTCCAATGAATCTTCGCCCGATCCTTTTCTAAAATTAATTCCTGCAATGATTTGTTACCATCGCCAATAACAGACAAAAATTCTTTTCCTGTAATCGAGTTTACAAATCCATTTTGCTCCGATGGAAACCGGGTATAGAAAACTCCGAACTCTAAAGGAAGTTCAACAAACTCCTGAATAATAAAATCGATTTTAATTTCTGTGAGATATTTTTCAATATCCTCCTCATTTTTAATTCTTCGTACCAGCCAGCCACGTTCACCTATGTCCGGTTTAAAGATCACAGGAAATGTAAATCCATTCTGATTAATAATCTCAAGAAGTTGAGTTTTATCCGTTGGTAGCTTTACCAAAACAGTTTTAGGCTTTACCGCATCTGGAATCCGTTTAAGTATTTCGTACTTCGATTCACCCAGCATACCTCCCGTAAGGATAGAGGGATTGGAAGCTGAGAAGTAAAAAAGTGATCGCTCCCTTAACGCATACCAAGCCCACATTAAAAATATTGGCGCCTGAATAATTCCAAAAGGCCAATACTCCCAATTAGTAAGCTTTATAAAAAAATTGCTTCGAAGAATCTTTTGCACGGAAATTCAAATGCGCAATAATAAAGAAAAGAATTAGTGTGAGGTTATTGTTGATTCTTTATAGCGCATGGTAGATACTGCAACTCCAAAATCAGCGGGTAGTTTTATGTAATTGGCTACTTCACGAATTCCAATCTTCATAATGGCCATGTGATGAACAGTGTGTTCAATATTGTAGGTGAGTTCGCGCAGGTAGTTGGTTTCAATCTTTACGCACTCTTCACTATCGGGTTCGTAGCCAACCTCAAGGTGTAGCCTTTTATTCTCTCTCGTTCCGTTTACAAATTCCTCAATCATCTTAATGGTATGCAAGGCTATGACTTTATCATTTTCCATTGCCTTATTATGAATTCGCTTATCATAATTTACGCATCCTAATTCAAATCCTTGCTCCAAACAAATAAAGAACTCTAACGTATGGCGCAAATGCTGGCCAACTGTTGAATTGCTTAACGCTTTGGAGGGTTTGCGAAAATCTTCCGCGGTGATTTGTTCTACAACTTCAGAAAGTTGCTTTAGAATAGTTGTACCTGCTTTGTACAGTTGTGTCATATTTTAATCAAACTTAAGCCTGTGCAAAGATAGTTCAAATGATTGTCTCCTAAACGAAAACTGGCTGCTAATGGATTTACTTAACGAATTTCTTCCAGTTTTGGTCGGCTTTTGCTTTCAGTTGAGCCTCGTTTTGTTCCAGTCTTTTAATGTATTGGTTCCCCAGAAATTGTAAAACAGATTCAATTTACCATCTACAATTTTATATGTCTCAGGGTCAATTTTTACTTTTTTGCCTGTTTCGCCCATGGCGTAAGTACACCAGCCGCCATAAGCCGGTTCATATTTATCAGGATTGGTTTTAAATTTTGCAACATTGGCCGCATTGGCAAATAGATAGGTTACCCCCTTGTGGGTGATATTCAAATCATTTTTCCCTTCAAGCGGTTTGTTATCGAAGTAACTTACCGGATCATAACCTTCAATAACTACTAACTTTTTAAGATTGAATTGTGCCGTGCGTACCTCAGAACTCTGACCCAAAACCAGCGATGTACACAATAGAAAGAAGAATATTAAAGTTTTCATAATCGCACTAACGAGGAAAGACTAAAGATCGGTTTTAATAAATACACTGTTTGTCGTGTGTCTTGCAAAGGGGTTATTCCGATACAAGATCCCGAATATATTCCCATACTAATTCCGATTCGTACCCTTTGCCAATTGCAAAACGCGCAACCTTATCTCGCTTTTTAAAAGGATTCTGTTCCTTCGATTCAGCTAATTTCTTTTTGAGAAGAGTCTTTAATGTTTTTGAATAATCAGCAGACTCAATTTCATTCAATCCGCGTTGAATGCAATACTTGGTAAGACCCAAGGCTTTTAGTCCATGCTTGATTTTAACACGACCCCATTTTTTAATTCTAAACTTTCCTCCTGCGTAGGCTTTGGCAAACCGTTCTTCATTTAAAAATCCGTCTGTAATTAATTGCGAAATTAATTCCTCAACCTGATTTGAGTAAAGACCGTACTCGTAAAGTTTATTTTTTACCTCCTTGTGCGATCGCTCCTGATAAGCGCAATAGTTTTGAATTTTAGCAAGCGACTGCGCGGGGGTGTATTTCTTCTTGACTTTTGATTCTTGCTGATCGCTAAACATTATCTAAATATCAGAAAGATCGCTTCCAAAATCAAGCAACAAGAATCTTGTCTTTGGTACAACTGACTCTATTTTACCAGACCCTTATTTCTAAGAATACTTGTCAAAAACTTACGCTCGTTTTCTGAATTGAAAATTTTGAAAGGTAAATAAATGAGTTGTGCTTTGTTTACAAAGAGTAGAAAGGAATCCTTTCTGATTTCAGCCTTCTTTATTTGATCCCACTTCATGGGCATGCCTTCGCGTGGGTTTAACTTCATTACAATTTGTTGGCTGCTTATTTCATACGAGAATCGTTCGAATAACATTTTCCCCTGCTCCAACTGAGTGACTCCATAAAACTGAATCCACCAGAACAATAAATATAAACCGGCACCTATGGCCGCTCCAATAAACCACCAGATGCTTTGAATCCAAACAAACCCGAGGCAAATAGCAACCACAATTAAACTAACCCACCATTGTTGAATGAGAATCGCTTTCAAGGCCATTTTTATGTAATCCTTCTTTTCCAGCCTGTAATTGCGTGTTTTAACGATCATAAAAACTTAAGTTCTAATTTTAAGGAGGGCAAAAATAGTAAATTGATCGCCACGAACCTGCCTGCCGGCAGGCAGGAGCACAAATTATTTTTAAAGGCATTGGCCACTTCATTCACAGATTTAATGCAAGCTTTAACGTTCGTGTTAAGTCTCTTCAACACAGAATAGCCATAAATGCACCTAAGGCCTTGTAAACTCTTAGTCTAATATTTTAATCTGTGAATCTGTGGCTGAAAAATTTGCGCTCAATTTTTAGGTCACAAATTATTTTTAAAGACAATGGCCACTGATTCACAGATTTAATACAAGCTTTAACGTTCGTGTTATGTCTCTTCAACACAGAATAGCCATAAATGCACCTAAGGCCTTGTAAACTCTTAGTCTAATATTTTAATCTGTGAATCTGTGGCTGAAAAATTTGCGCTCAATTTTTAGGTCACAAATTATTTTTAAAGACAATGGCCACT